>CALWFS010000042.1 GCA_944377705.1 uncultured Mediterraneibacter sp.
CATACTCTGTCCCTGCGAAATGCGGTCCTTCTGCACCTGTTCATTGATATAAGTGACACAGGTCAGATAGCAGACCATAAAACTAACTCCCTGCAGAAGGTGCTCTGCCAAAACAAGCACGATCCACCCGCTTGCCGCCATTATAAGCCGAACCGCCCCCAGCAATACCGCAATTACCAGCAAAGCCTCCGGCGAAAATCTCTTATGTAATCTTTTAATGACAAGCAGGGCAGGGACCTCGCTGAGAGCTGATATACAGCTCATAATCCCCATCAACGTCTGACTATGACCGAGATCTAAAAGATATACTCCCAGAAACGTACCATGGTAATTCAAACTCAGCTGTAATGCGAACGCACATGTCAGTACAACAATGATCATCTTTGATCGGAAGAGCGGTTCGCATCTGTTTTCTTTTCCGGCCTTTTTCACCACAGTCTGTTTTTTCTTTTCAGCATCCACATCTTTTAAAGTTGAGCAGCAGAGCAGGAATATCAGAAAAGCGATGCTGTCCAGGATAAACATCACTCTCAGGTGTTTCTTCAGATAAAAACCTGCGATCACAACAACAAAAGCATAACACAGAGTCCCGCTCATCCTGATCCGCGAGAAATCTGCTTTTTCTTTCTCAGCCGCTTTCAGCGTAAGCGCATCGCTGAGCGGAAGCAGCGCGCTGTAAAACACTGAGTATAAAAATACAACCACCATAAATTCAATGAAATGCTCAGCTTTCAGGAACAATAAAACCGCCACGGCGCAGCCTGCGCATAAAAACAGCAGTACTCCCCTGCGTTTTCCGGTCCTGTCGCTGATGCGCGCCCAGAGCGGTTGTATCAGCAGCGAGGATAATGGAATGATTGCCGACAATATTCCGATCTGACTTTCATTCATCCCGCGGGATGCATAATAAGAACTGATATATGGGGAAAAAAGCGACATCGTAACATAGTACATTCCATTCACTGCATATAAATTCCACGTTTTCTTCCACATTTCAAGCCCGCTTTTCTATCATAACTTACTGTTTTTCGGATAGAACTGCCGCACGAATCTGGCATCATGCGGCAGTATCTTCTCAGCTAAAATATTTTACTTGTCAGAGCTTCAGCCACCGATCGCTGCGAAGTCCTGATCCAGGCTCTGGCAAAGTCCGTCCGTATCAACTGGTGTGTCCAGCATATATCTTGCCAGCGTCTCATAGAAAATGCTCAGATACTCTGTTGAGAACATCGTAACATCTGCAGATACCCATGAATGATCGTTGTCATATGAAGCAATGTCTGACAGCGGCTCAGATGAGGAAACATCTACTCCGTTTACGATAGACATCTTGGAAGCATCTTTTACAAAGAGATCACCGGATGTCTGTGATGTCATGAAATCGATCAGCTTCTTAGCAGCCTCTAACTTGGCCTCGTCATCACTGTTATATACAACGAATCCATTTCCAGGTCTCTTCTGCATTACAGTATCTTCCGCATTGTCTGTTGCCGGGAATGCACATACCCTTACATTACAGTCCGGATTTTTCGCTAAAATACCATCTATCGCCCATGCGCCGTTCGCGATCATTGCAGCTTCTCCGTTCGCCACCTTGCCCTGTGCTGTATCCCAGTCCTCGCCGAACGGGTCATCGCCGCAGTACTGGATCAGGCTGGAAAGATATTCTACGGTATATCTGAACTGCTCGTCACTTGCAAAATCCGATGCCAGGCTCATCTTGTCTGTCCACCAGTTCTTGTCGCCCAATGTCTGACATGCAAATGCATCATAGAATGCCTGGAGACACCACTGCTCAGCAAAACCACCTGCGAATGGCTGAATGCCGTTTTCCTGGAGCGTCTCGCACACTTCGATCAGTTCGCTTCTTGTCGTCGGTACTTCAAGTCCATATTCATCAAATACGTCTTTGTTGTAGAAAATACCATATCCGTTCATATCAAGCGGAACAGAATACTGCACGCCGTCAATCTGCCCTGCAGGAATCATCGTCTGATCAAGGTTTGCCAGACCTTCCAGATCAGTCAGGTCTGCAAGATGTCCTGCTTCCGAATACTCTATGATATCCGTCTGAGACAGGTCAAAGATCATCGGAGCGTCGTCAGAAGCGATTCTTGTCTTTAATGTCTGGGCAAAAGAATCCTGCGGGATCAGATCAACAGTCACTTTGATATCCGGCTCCTGCTTTTCAAACTCTGCAAGTACGTCCGTGATCCACTTCTGGATTCCTTCTTCCTGGAAATGATGCATCCATGTAATTTCCACAGTGCCTGCATCTCCACCATCGCCGTCCGACGAACCACCAGAATTGTTTCCGCATCCTGCGATCAGCCCGACTGTCATTGCGGCTGCCATAAAGACTGCCAAAATCCTTTTTTTCATTGTCTTTCCTCCTTTTTTGTATTTTGTTGTTACCTTTGGAACTGCTTATCAGCTCTTCACAGAGCCAGCAGCGATTCCCTCAACCAAGTATTTCTGTGCGGCAATAAAGAATATCACTACCGGAATCATGCTGAGTATTGAAGTTGCAAACGCAGGTCCATACTCTGCCAGATGTTCTCCGAAAAAGTAGTACTGTTTTACAGTCAGCGTCCTGACTTCTTCTTTCTGCAGCAGAATCAGCGCGATATTAAAGTCGTTCCACAGCCACATTACATGCAGCGCCGCCACCGTTGCCGTAATCGGTTTGAGCAGTGGGAATACGATCTTCAGAAACGTTTTATAAGGTCCACATCCATCAATCCTTGCCGCTTCTTCCAGTTCTTTCGGAATAGATTTCACAAAACCGACATATAAAAATGTTGCATACGCCACGCTGGTGCCTGTCAGAATCAGTACCATCCCGAACAGTGAATTCTGCAGATGCAGAGTTTTAAACATCTTATATACCGGAATCATCAAAATCTGAAACGGTATCATCAGAGAAGAAAGATATACCTTATCCAGTAATTTGAAGAATCGGTTTGTCCCTGAATTTCTTGCGATTGTATATCCGCCCATAGAAGCACAGACTACAATGAGAAACACACCCGGAAAAGTAACAAGGCATGTATTCAAAAGCGATCTTCCAAAATTACTTGTCTCCATGCCTTCTCTGAAGTTGTCCAGATTAAAGCTCTCCGGAAGGGCAAATACGGATTGTGATATCTCCGGCGCTGTTTTCAGCGACGTCAGGATTGCCAGGATGATCGGGAAACAGAAAAGCGCGATCAGCAGCAAACCGATAATGATCAAAACTGCCTTTTGGATCTTTTTCTTTTTTGAATAACTCTTTATCACTACAACTCCACCTCCCTCTTACGGAAGAACGAAGATACCGATGTCCCGATCAAAACCAAAAATACTACGAACAGCATAGACACAGCCTGCCCATATCCGGCCTTATTAAACTTGTACAGGTTCTCGAAAATATAAATCGATATTGTACGTGAAGCTCCTCCCGGACCTCCCTGCGTAGCAGAAAGCGTCATGCCAAATTCCCTCAGCCAGGACGTCAGCGTCAATGTAACACATACATTAAACGACGGCATCAGCATGGGAAGAGTAATCTTCCTGAATCTCTGCCATCCGGTCGCCCCATCCACAGTCGCCGCTTCATAGAGATCCACAGGTACATTTTTCAGACCGGACAGGTAGATCAGCATATTAATACCTACTGTATTCCAAAGTCCCATCACCACAATTGCAGGAATGACCCATGTTGTGGTCCCCAGCGGATTATTGATATCGAAAATCTGCGTAATAACTTCTCTGTATATAAACTTCCACAGAAAAGCTGTCAAAATCTGGCTGAAGCATACAGGAATAAAGAATACGACTCTTGCAACATTTCCGAGCTTTCCTATTTTCTGATTCACGAACAGCGCCAGACTCAAAGCGAGTATATTATTTCCCGCGCAGCCGAGCACAGCAAACAGCAGTGAGTTAAGGATTGGCTGCCTGATCCTCTTATCAGTGAAAACAGTGATAAAATTGTCAAAACCCACATAATTATAATCTGTGCTGATTCCATTCCAGTCTGTAAATGAAATATTAATTCCCATTATCAGCGGGATCAAAACCGCAAACGCAAAGAAGCACAAACCTGGTATCGCGAACACATAGAAAGCAGTTTTTGTAGATGATATTTTCCGTCGCTTCATAATTTTTCACTCCCATCTATACTTCCAGGCGGGCATGAAGCACTCCAACATCTGAATGAACCCATAATCCCGTATCGCACTCGTCTCCAGTACGAATCTTGTTTACGATAAACCTGCCTTCCTCATCGAAATGACCTTCTTCCAGATCCAGATAGCGCTGATGACGGCCGTTCTGGAAACTGGACGCTCTTACGCCGCTGGACATTCCTTCAATTGTATCCTGACGGATCAGATTGAGGCGGAACCCTTCTCCTGCCAGATAGAATTCCCCATTTCCAATATATACGATCAGTCCCTTTGCCCGCACCTGGAAAATACTGGAATCTCTGTGGTCTTTATCCATATTTCCGTGATCCGGATCAGAATGAAGATCCCCGTTTGCCATAAAGTCAATAGCTCTCCCGACAAAATCTCCAAAATCAAAATACTGAGAAGATTCGCCTTCTGCCTGTGCCACCGCATACAGTTTTCCTGTCCCGTGATATTTCTCGATTAATGGTTTCATCTCTCTTAAGATCGTAACCATGTGACGGTATTCTTCTGCCTGTGGTTTCAGATCGCCGTTTGCGTCAAGCAGGCTGTCGATGCCAAAACAGTGGATCCCGGTCAGGCCGTGATATGCGACTGCCCGCAGGACATTCAGCGCGTTAAATGTATTCGCCCCTGATTCTGGTATGTACAGCGGGTTATTTTTTATACTATATTTCCGGCAGATATCCAGATGATTCAGTGCATCATTGAAATAAACATCCGGACAGAGCCCGTCAATATCAGGACTCAGGAATTTCCACATCTCTATCACACGGCTTGTAGCGCCGCCGGACGGAACGTCCACTCCTGCAACCCTGTTGTACATTTCGCCGAGCCACACATTTACATAAGTCGGAACGTTAAAGATTTCCTTTCCCGCCCTGGATACCTCATTGATATAAGTGGACACGCCGTACGCAGAACAGATCTCTGCAGCATGAACCTTGCCGAAAAACGTCTCCCAGTCACCGGTTGTCGGAGCACCGTTTGCTTCCCAGATCCGTTTTACTTCACAGTCATCTGTCTCAGACAGCCATTTCACGATTTTCTCCGGGACCTGTCCGCGGTATACCTTCTCGCCAGTCTCGGAATAATCCCTCGGAGTACCTAAGTTCCCCGGTTCGTTTTCCACCTGGATCCCCAGGAGCACATCCTCCGCATGTTGTTCTTTCAAATGTTCCATCAGCTTACAGAATGCCTTCTTGTCCGCTTCTCTCGTATTCTCACAATGCGGGGACAGTGTCATCGTCAGATTGTGCTGTACTGTCTCCGCCCAGACAAAGCGGTCCTTCTGCAGTTTTACCCAGTTCGGCACATACTGGGACGCGCCATTTTTCCAGGTGGCGAACCAGAGGATCACAAGTTTCAGGTTATGTTCTCTCGCCCCGTTCAGGACCATATCCACCTGTGTAAAATCGAATTTTCCCTCTTCTGCTTCCAGCAGCCGCCAGTATACAGGTATCGCTATTGTATTCAATCCAAGTTTCTCTGCGGCTTTCCATCCATTCTTCAGATTATCTTCTGTACAAGAACTGGAATTGTGCACCTGCCCACCTATTGTAAAATAGGGTTTCCCGTTAGAATAAAACAAACTCTCCATTACAAACCTCCTTACTTTTCTCTGAATTTCATAAGCCTGTGATTATCACGTGTTTTGTTGTTGGTTAAATTATCTTCTTTTTTCGTTATTTATCAATTGTTTTTGTCTATCATGCATAATACGCCGGTTATGTTGCACATAATAAGAAAAATGAAAATCAAAATATGCACCATACAAAAACTCCCCGCTATCCTTTTCGAATAACAGGGAGTCTGCTGTCTACGGCTTTACATATTCAAAATTTCTTTAAATTCCTTTACATATGTCCGGCTGACAAGCACCTCTTCATCAACACCTTTCATACGGATATTATAAGTATAATTAAACATCGGATATACCTCCTCAATCTCATTGAGATTGATCAGAAATCCTTTATGGCACCGGAACCAGCCATAAGGTTTCAGCTTTTCCTCCCAGTAGGAGAGACTGTTCTTTAAGGTGTACTCTCCCTTCGCCGTCACCAGGATCTGCTCTCTTGCAACAGTTTTTATGAATGCCCCTTCTTCCGGACGGATAATATAAAACCTGTTGTTCTGTGTCCCGATAATACGGAAGATCCCTTCTTTTTTCTCCGATTCTTTTTTCTCTGATTCTTTTTTCTCTGCTTCCTTTTTCTCGCCAAGCCCAATCTTGCGCAGCTTGTTCAGCGTATTGGAAATCTTGGAGGTGGTGATCGGTTTTAAAACATAATCCACGGCATTTACCCGGAAAGCCTCTATTGCATACTGCTCATAAGCCGTCACAAACACCAGCTTTACAGCCGGCCGCATCTCAAAAATCCTTTCCGCCAGTTCCACGCCATTCATCTCCGGCATGGCGATATCCGCAAATACAACTTCCGGATTGATCTCATCAAAATGTTTCAGTGCTTCTCTAGGACTGGTTGATTCATACACAATATCAATATCTTCAAACTGGCTTAATATTTCTTTCAAATGATTCAATATCAACTGCTCGTCATCCAATATCATTACTCTCATAATAAACCGCCCACTTTCTTATGCATCTTTATTTTCATGACTTTCTCCCAGCGATACGGGAATGCGGAATGATACGATCGTACCTTCCTCTTCGGTGCTTTGGATCATCAGGGTTTCATTATACCACATTTTCAAACGTTTATTCAGATTTGCCAGACCGATAGACTTTTCGTCACTCATATCGTTAATTTCTCTCATCCGTTCCTCGGATATTCCTTTTCCGTTATCTTCAACCTGAATATAAAGCCAGTTTTCGCTATGTATGATGTCCACCATGATTTTTAATATTTTGCCGCCGTCTCTTCCATGCTTCACGCTGTTTTCCACCAAAGGCTCTATCATCAGCGGCAGTATTTTCGCATCTTCACTGCAGTCGCAGTTGATAGTATATTCGATTTTCCCTCCGAATCTCGCCTCCTCAATCGCCAGGTATGAATAGATCAATTCCATTTCCCGCTTGATCGATACTTCGCTGTACAGATTGTCGGCAAATAAATTTCCGCGCAGATACTCACTGAAATCTGCCAGCAGATTATATGCTTTTTCCGAGTCACTCAGACAGAGCGGCATGATCGTACTGATCGTATTAAATATAAAATGTGGATCCATCTGTGACTGCAGGAACTCAAGCCTGGAACGCAGGGCGTCCTCAACCGACTTCTTTAAATAAACCAGGCTGGATATCTTCATAAGAAAATCGTTCCGGCTGAACGGCTCTTCAAGAATATCATTGACATTATGTCGGACGTTCTCGCTGACATTCGTAAAGCCTTTTCTGCGGATCAGGACAATGGGCATCTGCCCAAAGGAATAATTTTTGCGTATTCCGCTGCATATCTGCATGGAAGTCATTTTGATAAAGGTTGTCCCGATAAATACCATCGCCACATTCGGCGTTTTCTCTATATACTCTAACACTTCATTTCCCGTGTAAAAAACAACCAGCTTGTATGGCTCTCTCATCAGATACACCTTGATCAGATCAATCTGTTCCTGAAGCGTGCTTATCAGGATAATCACCGGGACATCCTGTCTCTCCACCTCTATCCTTCCGGTTTCGTTTTCCTTATTCTGCTCCTCCGCTTCTTTCTTCCAGATTGGGATCGTATATTTTATAAAAAGGGTTGTCCCGTTTTTTACATCTGAGTGAATCCTCCCGCCCTGCGCCAGCAGCAGGTTCCTTGCCAGCAGCAGAGATACGTCGTCCTCATGACCGATGATACTCCGCATCCGCGTACCGTTAAACAGTCCACATACTTTCCGTACTCTCTTGTAAGCTTCTTTCCGAATTGTCTCTGTCATACAGACCATCAGATTGTCTTCCCAGCTTTTGATTTCAATCTCCACCGGTCCGTCTGAACGGACTTCCCGAAGCATCTGTATAATATTCAGCTGTGCCTGCATAAAATAATAGGGATCTCCATAGATAAACGCGTCTTCCTCCGTGATCCACATATGGATCGCTTCTTTAAACCCATCTTCCTCATTTTCCAGGCTGTCCAGCACATTTTCTATGATAATGCGAAAATTAATCTGCATTTTGTCCATATTCCACCCAGTCCTCTGGAGCAGTGTATTATCTTTGAAATACATAATGGATTTTCGAAGCTGTCTCACTTCATTTCTGATCAGATGAAGAATCCTGATCTGCTCATTATTCATAGATTCAGCCTCTTTTTCCAACAAAAGACTGTTCAGTCCGTAAATTGTATCCAGAGGCTTTTGGACGATTTCCATCGTGCTGTCGATGATCTCATTCTGATACCGGTTCAGTTCATTAATTTTCCGGTTCACCGTCTTGTCAAAAAAAATCCGGTTCCGATATTCCAAAAATTTAAACGTAAAAACAGTGATCGCATATACTGCCAGAAGATAAGAGAACGCTTTCATATTCCATTCATGCTCCTGAATATTACTCCCATTCCTCACATTCACAAAGATGGCATTCAGAGCGATCATACTTCCGTTATAAAAGAGAAGCTGCAGCAGGTGCCGCTTTCTGTTTTTTATAACATCTATCACAGAAGAAACTACCATCAGGCCTCCTGACAGCAGGATATATACCGTGACAGCCCTCGCCGCCCGAGTCGGAGGCCATATCAGGCAGATTCCCGAAAATACAAAGACTACGAGAATATTATATATTTTAGGCCATTTCCAGTCTCTGTCTTTGAACATCAGGGAATAGCTGACTGCAAGCAGCAGGATCCAGAAAATATCGTTGCTCTTGATCCATGCCAGACGGCTGAAAGAATCAAGGTAGAACATCGTGCTGATCTCCCACGCACTGCTGATGATGCCACCCGATAAAAACAGGATCCTCACCACATACAAAAAACTGTTTTCATCTGTTGCCAGAAGATAAACCAGATAACAGGCGATCCCTAAAACCAGAAGCGTTGTCGACATTACGAGCTTCCGTGTGAAGTAGTTCTGTATGATATCATTTACACTTATCAGACTCTGCCGCACGAACAGCGTATGCCGGAATAAACTGATCTGGCTGACAGCTACCATATTGATGATAAGGATGCACCAGACGCCGATCAGGATCGTCCAGATCTGCGCCAAAATATTCCTATGCTTCATTTTTTGTCCTCCCTCTATGTATCTTGAGCGCATTTTTATGTATGATATACAGATTTTCTGGATTAATTCGTAATATTAGACTATTATTTTCAAAAAATCAAGTGGTTTTTAGTTATTTTTCACATTAAAACACCACAAAAAAGCAGCACTATGCAGTGAAACCCATGGTTTAACAAGGAAAGGAGTAAATGAATTATGGCACTTGAAAAAGTAAGAAACATTTTGGCAGATGCGGACAAACATCAATCTTCTGTTATTGCTTTTGATGCAATGGATTATCCTACCATATCTTCGGCAATCTACGGAGCAGAAGCAGCGCGGCGTCCCGTTATCGTAATGCTCTACCCGGCGATGGACCGTTATATGCCTCTGGAAGCTTTTGCTTCAATGGTGAAAAATCTTGCAGCAAAGGTCCGCGTTCCGGTAGGACTGCATCTGGATCACTGCAGCGACTATGACTATATCGTCAATGCGATCAAGTGTGGTTTTACTTCTGTTATGGCCGACGGCTCAATGCTTCCTTTCGACCAGAATGTTGAATTCACTTCTTCCGTTGTAAAGGCAGCCCGGATTTTCGACGTGGATGTAGAGGGTGAACTCGGACATGTGGGCAGAGGGACAAATACAGACGATTATACTGTAGAAGAATCCTATACCCGCCCGGAAGACGCCGCAAAATTTGCGGATATCACGGGGGTTGCTTCCCTTGCGATCGCAATCGGAAGCGCGCACGGCGTTTACAAGAGCACACCAAAGCTCTCCATTGAACGGCTTGAGGAGATCAACAAAGCTACCGACATTCCTCTGGTACTCCACGGCGGAAGCGGTATCCCGCACGATCAGCTTGCCCAGGCATTCAAAAAAGGGATAAACAAATTTAATGTAGGTACCGAATTCTTCAAGCTGAATCAGACTGCGGCTGATGAATTCTTTAAACTTAATCCGGAACCGGAGACCTCTTTCGACCATATTGATTATGTGCAGCGCAAATTACAGGATTACATTGAACAGAAAATCCTGCTGACTACATACGAGGTATAATCATGATCCGGATCAATACAGAGCTTTGTATAGGCTGCGGGAAGTGCGCGGGTAACTGTTCTGCCCGAAACATCCTCATATGTTCCGGGAAGGCACAGGTGCAGGGCGAATGCTTTAACTGCGGACAGTGCGTTGCGATCTGCCCTCAGAACGCGGTTTCGATCCCGGAATATGATATGGAAGACATAGCAGAATATAAGAAAGATTCCTTCTGTGTTGAACCTGATATCCTGCTGAATATGATCAAATTCCGCCGCAGTATCCGGAATTTCAAAGACAAAAAGCTGACGTCTGACGATATCCGGATGCTGATCCAGGCGGGACGATACACTGCAACTGCAAGCAACCGGCAGGACTGCCGTTTTATCGTCGTCCAGGACAGACTGCAGGAATTCAAACAACTTGTGTGGGACGGCATCGGCGAACAGCTGTCAACAGAGAATTCTCCGTTGGAAGAGTTCCGCGGCATATATCTCAGAAAAAAGAAGGACCCGGCGGATGACAAACTATTCTTCAACGCACAGGCAGTATTGATTGTTGCATCAAATATCACGGAAGATGCTGCCCTTGCCGCCCAGAATATAGAGCTGACTGCTCATGCGATGGGGCTTGGGATCCTTTATGATGGCTGGCTGAATAATGTTTTAAGCAATCTTCCAGATATCAGCAAATGGCTGCATGCAGAAAACAAACGGTTCGGCGTTACAATGCTCGCCGGCTATCCGGCAGTCCGTTTTGTGCGTACAGCGCCGCGCAGGAAAGCAGATTCTGTCATATTATAGGCTATATTTTTAAGACATGGAACAGAACCGTACAGATCACGGGCATTCACCCCTTGGTCTGTACGGTTTCTTATTTCATGCATCAGCACTCTTCCGCGATTTTATACAAAAGGTTCTCTGTATCTTCCCATCCCAGACATGGATCTGTGATTGATTTCCCATACAGCCTGTTTTCATCAATTTTCTGACATCCTTCCTCAAGATAGCTCTCGATCATGACACCCTTGATCAACATCTTCAATTCCGGATTATATTTTCTGCTGTGGAGCACCTCGCTCACAATGCGTATCTGCTCCCTGAACTGCTTGTTTGAATTGGAGTGGTTTGCATCCACGACAGCCGCCGGGTTTTTCAGTTCCCGCTTCTGATACATATCAAGGAGACGTACCAGGTCCTCATAGTGATAGTTTGGAATACATGTGCCATACTTGTCCACTCCTCCCCTCAGTATCACATGAGCCAGCTCATTTCCGTCTGTAGTCACATCCATTCCCCGGTAGATGAAGTTGTGGGAGCTCTGCGCCGCCACAACAGAATTAAGCATCACTGAGAAATCCCCGCTGGTCGGATTTTTCATCCCCACCGGGATATCCATGCCGCTGGCAGTCAGGCGGTGCTGCTGATTCTCAACAGAGCGGGCACCGATCGCCTCGTAGGAAAGGATATCATCCAGATAGCTTCTGTTCTCAGGATAGAGCATCTCATCCGCAGCTGTAAGTCCACTCTCCTTGATTGCCCTTGTGTGCAGTTTTCTTATGGCTATGATCCCCGCCAGCAGATCGGGAGCCTGATCCGGCTCCGGCTGATGCAGCATCCCCTTATAACCTTCGCCGGTGGTACGCGGCTTGTTCGTATAAATCCTGGGGATAATCATAAGGCGGTCGGAAACCTTCTCATTCACTCCTGCAAGACGATTCACATATTCGCAGACAGAGTCTTCATTGTCTGCGGAGCAGGGACCTACAATTACAATAAACTTATCAGACTTCCCGGTGAAAATGTCACGGATCTCCTGATCTCTTTTTCTCTTGATTTCCAGAATATCCTCTGAAAGAGGATACTCTGCCTTAAGATCTGCCGGGAGCGGCAGATCTGCATTTATCTTCATTCCCATTTTTCATGCCTCCAAAAAATACTGTGTTAAGCAAGACGATAAGCCGGGTTATGTCGTGGGCGATCATCTATCTAGGCACAGCGTCGCCGCTGTGCTCGAGCGACCAACCTGAAGCGCGGCGGGCAGCCACATCGCTTCTATCCGGTCTTGCTTCGGATGGGGTTTACATGTGCCCTCTCTGTTACCAGCGAGGCGGTAGTCTCTTACACT
>CALWFS010000043.1 GCA_944377705.1 uncultured Mediterraneibacter sp.
CCTTACGATTAAACAGCAGAAATTTTCCAAGATGCAGGCAGTCATGCAGCCTGAACTTCAGAAGATTCAGAAAAAATACGCAAACAAAAGGGATCAGGCTTCCATGCAGAAGCAGCAGGAAGAGATGAATCTGGTCTACGACAAATACGGAGTTAAGATGTCCAGCGGATGTCTGCCGTCTCTGATGCAGATCCTGATCCTGTTCGGACTTTATCCGGTCGTGATGTATGTACCGGAATATGTAACAAAGGTTAGGAATGTATTTCTTCCTCTTGTTGAGAAGATCCAGGCAACATCAGGTTATGAGAATATCATTGAGTCGGTTGCAAAATCAGTCGTACCAAACGTTTCCTCGTTCGACCTGACAAGTCCAAGCGAGCTGTCAACTGTCCTGTATAAGTTCCAGTCTTCTACATGGGATGCCCTTGCAGATAAGATCCCGAACATTCAGGGAACGATCGACAATACTGTATCTGAGCTTTCAGGAATGAATAATTTCCTTGGAATCAATATCGGAACTCACCCATGGGAGCTTTTAAAGGAGGGACTTGCAGCTGCATCAGTGGTAGGCGTGATCCTTGCCATTATCATACCGGTGCTTGCAGGTGTGACACAGTTTATCAGCGTGAAGCTTTCCCAGATGGGAGCGTCAGGAGCGATGCTTCAGGATTCTGACAATCCGATGGCAAGTTCAATGAAGACAATGACTTATACCATGCCTCTGATTTCTGTTGTATTTGGTTTTACACTTCCGGCCGGTCTTGGTCTTTACTGGGTAGCAAGTGCGGCAGTCCGCAGCATACAGCAGCTTGCGGTTAATAAGTATCTGAAAAACAAGAGTGTGGAAGATATCATTGAAGAGAACCGCAGAAAAGCCCAGAAGAAGCGCGAGAAGAAGGGAACTTCAGCGGAAGAGATCAACAGGATGGCAACAAAGAGCACAAGAAATGTAGGTGTTTCCACTGCGAAGAAATCAACTGATGATCCGGAAAAAGAGGCGAAGATCCGGAACGCGCAGGAACTTGCAAAGAACGCGAAACCCGGAAGTCTTACTTCAAAAGCAAATCTTGTAGCGCGGTATAACAGCGGTCATAAGACAGAAGATGATGTTCAGGAAAATAAAGAAGATAAGGATCAGAATACAAAAGGAAAGAAGAAAAAGTAAATTGTCTGTCCAAGAGCAGGTCAAAGAGAAGAGCTGCGTATGAGAAAGGAAGGAATCGGGATGAAAGGTAGTATCAGAGTATCGGCAAAGACACTGGACGATGCGATTACGGAAGCATTGATCCAGCTCGGGGTAACAAGCGACAGACTTGAATATAATGTGATCGAAAAAGGGAGCGCGGGTTTCCTTGGAATCGGCATGAAGCAGGCAGTAATCGAAGCCTGGATAAAGGAAGAAAAAACACAGGAGCCTGAGATCGAGGATCTTAAGGAAGCCGTGAAAGAGGAAATTTCTTCTGTCATGGACGAGCCTGAAAAGAAGGAAGAGCCTGGCAGAGAGAAGAAAGAAAACACAAAAAAGGGAAAAGATAAGCCGGCAAAAATGCCGAAAGAGAAGAAAGCAGAACAAAAGAAGGAAGAGCCCGAAAATACTGTAAAAGAGGATCAGGAGCTTGCAAAAGTGGAAGATCAGACGATAAAAGCAGTAGAGCAGTTTTTGAATGATACTTTAAAGGCAATGGATATGGAGGTGGAGATCACTTCCTCTATTGACGAAGACGGCGCCCTCTATGTCGACATGAAGGGGGACCACATGGGAATCCTTATCGGAAAGAGGGGACAGACACTGGACGCGCTCCAGTATCTGGCAAACCGTGTGGCAAACAAGCACCAGGCAGGTTATGTAAGGGTGAAGCTGGATACAGAAAACTACCGCGCGAGAAGGGAAGAGACGCTGAAGCATCTTGCTAAGAATATCGCGCATAAGGTCAAGAGAAACAGAAGACCTGTTGTACTTGAGCCTATGAATCCTTATGAAAGAAGGATCATCCATTCCGCGTTGCAGTCCGATCCGTATGTGACGACTCACAGCGAGGGAGAAGATCCTTACAGAAAAGTAGTAGTCACACTGAAAAGATAATCTTACTCGGAAGCGAAAGGACGTTTGACGCTTCACGGATACTTTCGTGAAGGAGCCAGCGTCCTTTTTTCAAAGCGAATATAAAAAGCAAATCTCTTTATGGATCTTTACGGATCAGAAGAAAAACGGAGTCTGAAAAGTTATGAAAAAAGAAACCATCGCTGCAGTCTCTACCGGAATGACAAATTCCGGGATCGGGATCGTCCGGATCAGTGGGGAAGAAGCATTCGCCATTGCGGACAGAGTATACAGGGGAAAAGAAAAAATAGCGGAGGCTGAAAGCCATACCATCCACTATGGCCATATTGTTGATCAGGAAGAGATAGTGGATGAAGTACTTGTTATGGTAATGAAATCTCCCCGGACATTTACCGGGGAGGATACAGTAGAGATCAATTGTCATGGCGGCACGTTTGTTGTTAAAAGAGTTTTGGAAACAGTGATCAAAAACGGAGCTCGTCCGGCAGATCCGGGAGAATTTACGAAGCGGGCATTTTTAAACGGTAAGATGGATCTGTCCCAGGCAGAGGCTGTGATCGACGTGATCAATTCCGAAAACGAATATGCTCTTCAAAGCTCGATCAGTCAATTAAAAGGTAGTGTAAAAACTAAAATATCTAATATAAGAAATAAAATAATTTACAATACAGCGTTCATAGAATCAGCTCTTGATGATCCTGAACATATAGAGATAGACGGATATGCAGAGACGCTGAAGGCGGCTTCTGAAGAAATCATCAATGAGCTGGAGGAGATGATATGCTCCGCTGATAACGGGAGAGTGATCCGGGAGGGAATCAATACGGTCATTTTGGGAAAGCCCAATGCGGGAAAATCTTCTCTTCTGAATGTATTGGCAGGCCATGAGAGAGCAATCGTAACAGATATTGAAGGAACGACCAGAGATATCCTTGAGGAACAGGTGCGTCTGGGAGATTTAAGCCTGAATGTGATCGATACGGCAGGAATCCGGAATACGAAGGACGTGATCGAGAAGATCGGCGTTGACAGAGCGAAAGAATATGCGGGCAGGGCAGATCTGATCATCTATGTCGTAGACGCGTCCAGAGAGCTGGACGAAAATGATGAAAAGATCCTTCCACTTATCAGGGATAAAAATGCAGTCATCCTTTTGAATAAATCAGATCTCAATACCATTGTAAGCGAGAAAATGATCACAGAGAAGGCGTGTGTTTTAACGGGCGGAGACTATAAAAAGAAAATCCCTGTGATATCGATTTCTGCAAAAGAAGAAAAAGGAATTAATAAGTTAGAAAAGAAAATAAAAGAAATGTTTATAAATGGAATAGTTTCTTTTAATGAACAGATATATATATCCAATGTAAGACAGAAAAATGCATTGATCAGCGCGTCAAAAAGCATGAAGAAGGTAGTGGAGAGTATCAATGCGGGCATGCCGGAAGATTTCTATTCCATTGATCTGATGGATGCGTATGAGGCGCTTGGAAGTATCACAGGAGAATCAGTAGGAGAAGATTTAATAAATGAAATATTCAGCAAATTCTGTATGGGAAAATAATGACGGATATGATATTGCCGTGATCGGCGCAGGGCATGCAGGATGTGAGGCGGCGCTGGCAGCGGCTCGGCTCGGCTTCAGGACAGTAATGTTTACCGTGAGTGTGGACAGTATCGCGCTCATGCCGTGCAATCCCAATATCGGCGGCAGTTCTAAGGGGCATCTTGTCAGAGAGGTAGACGCCCTGGGCGGAGAGATGGGAAAGGTTATTGACCAGACATTTATCCAGTCAAAGATGCTCAATAAGTCAAAAGGACCGGCTGTTCACTCACTGCGGGCGCAGGCGGATAAGGCGGATTACAGCAGAGCTATGAGGCAGGTGCTGGAAGAACAGGAAAACCTGGATATCCGTCAGATGGAGATCACAGATATTCTTGCTGAGGATGGAAAGGTGACAGGAGTACAGACTTATTCAGGCTGTATTTATCCCTGTAAGGCTGTTGTGCTCTGTACGGGGACATATTTAAGGGCAAGGTGCATTTACGGCGATGTAAGCACGAATACGGGGCCTAACGGACTTCAGAGTGCGAATCATCTGACGGAGTGCCTGAAAAATCTTGGGATTAAAATGTATCGATTTAAGACAGGGACTCCTGCAAGAATTGCCAGAAATTCCATAGACTTCAGTAAAATGGAAGAGCAGAAGGGCGATGAGAGAGTCGTTCCGTTCTCCTTTACAACTGACCCGGAAAGCGTCCAGATCGACCAGGTATCCTGCTGGCTTACTTATACGAATGAAAGAACACATGAAATTATAAGGAATAACCTGGACCGTTCCCCGCTTTTTTCCGGCGCAATCGAAGGGACAGGACCGAGATATTGTCCATCTATTGAGGATAAGGTTGTCAAATTCCCGGATAAAAACAGACATCAGGTATTTATTGAGCCGGAAGGAATCCACACAAATGAGATGTATGTAGGCGGTATGTCGAGTTCGCTTCCTGAGGATGTTCAGTACAAAATGTACAGAAGCGTGCCCGGTCTGGAGAAGGCAAAGATTGTAAGGAACGCGTATGCCATAGAATACGACTGCATTGATGCAAGACAGCTAAAGAGCACGCTGGAATTTAAAAATATAGAAGGACTTTTCAGCGGCGGGCAGTTTAACGGGAGTTCCGGATATGAGGAGGCGGCAGCGCAGGGGCTGATTGCTGGGATCAATGCGGCTCGGAAGCTGCAGGGAAAAGACGGCATTATCATTGATCGATCGCAGGGATATATAGGGGTTCTCATTGATGATCTTGTGACAAAGGAAAGCCATGAGCCATACCGTATGATGACCTCAAGAGCGGAATACAGACTTCTTCTGAGGCAGGATAATGCAGATATCAGGCTGACACGGATCGGATATGATGTGGGATTGATCAGCCGGGAACGTTATCAGAGGCTGCTGGATAAAGAGCGGATGATAGAAGAAGAGCTAAAGCGCGTGGAACATACCAATATCGGTACTTCTTCAAAAGTAAGGGATGTGCTGGAAAAATACGGAAGTACTCCGCTGAACTCTGGTACAACATTAGCCGAACTGATCCGGCGTCCTGAGCTTTCCTATGAGAAACTGAAAGAAATCGATGAACAAAGACCGGATCTGCCTTACGACGTGCAGGAACAGGTAGACATTAATATTAAATACGACGGGTATATAAAGCGGCAGATGCGCCAGGTAGAACAGTTTAAAAAGCTGGAAAAAAAGAAAATACCGGAAGATATCAATTACGATGAAATACAAAGCCTCAGAATAGAGGCAAAGCAGAAGCTGAACCAGATCCGGCCCGCATCCATCGGACAGGCATCCAGGATATCAGGAGTATCTCCGGCTGATATATCAGTACTGCTTGTATATTTGAAATTGTCGTAAAAGGAAATATAAAAATTCAGAAAAGTCAGGAAAAAGATATGGATAAATTTGCTGAAGAATTAAAAAAACTGGGCATTACGCTTACAGAGAGACAGAGAGAACAGTTTGACCGTTATTATGAACTTCTCATTGAGCGCAATAAGGTCATGAATCTCACGGGCATTACAGATTATGATGAAGTAAATCTAAAGCATTTCACTGATAGTCTTACAGTTGTAAGATTAAAAAATATGCCCGAAATATCCACATTGATTGATGTAGGAACAGGTGCAGGATTTCCCGGAATTCCGATAAAGATCATATTCCCTCACATAAGGATCGTTCTGCTTGATTCGCTGAATAAAAGATTGAAATTTCTCTCAGATGTGATCCGGGAACTGGATCTGAATGGAATAGATACGCTTCACGGCAGAGCAGAAGATTATGCAAAAAAGAAAGAATACAGAGAACAATTTGACCTATGTGTGTCAAGGGCAGTGGCAAATCTTTCCACGCTGAGTGAATACTGCCTTCCGTTTGTAAAAAGAGGAGGATCTTTCATTTCCTATAAAAGCGGTGAATCTGATGAAGAAGTCAGGCAGTCAGAACATGCAGTCGATCTACTTGGCGGAAAGATAGAAAGAATCGATAAGTTTGTGCTGCCGGGTACAGAGATCGGACGATCACTGGTGCAGATCGATAAGGTGAGAAATACACCGGGGAAATATCCGAGAAAAGCAGGAGTGCCTGCAAAAGAACCGTTGTAAATCTGGATTTGCCGGGGATCCTGCAATTGAGTAAAAAGGATGAAAACTAAGAAATCCGGGACTATGCTAAGAACAGAAACTGGCAGGGGGCAACTAGCCTTCGTTTCAGACAATCCCCTGACAATTTCAACGCATAGTTCCGGATTTCAAGTTTTTGCAAGCACCTCCGCAGTCGTCTCAGCCACCTTCCCGTCCGCACACACAAATCCGGATTTCTTCACTCCTCATCAGAGAATAATATCCGTATCTGCTCTATGAATTCCCCTGGTTTTTCCACATGTGGAAGCTGCTTTGTCTCATTTATCCCTACAATTTCAATAGACGGAAGCTGATTTTGATATTGGTTTGCCGACAGCATGTTTTCCGGATTTGCGTTTCCTACAATAATAAATATACTGTTATTCAGTTTACTGAGACAGCATAATATATTTGCGTTTGTAAATCTTGATTTTTTGCATGCATAGAGATATTTTGAATGTGTCTTATCTTTATGGGATGCTTCAAAACAGGTTAAAATATCTTTTTCATCTACTTTGTTGTGATCATAAAGATACGAAGCAGCAAATTTTTGAGATATTGTTCTTTTATTTACACTCATATTGTAGATGAAGGTGCCAATTATAGGTGTTGACAGCAGATATTTGATTGTTTTTGTTCGTTTTGTAGGTATTTTGGCAAGCGACACAAGATTTTGAGGATTAATCATTGCCACTCTATTTATGATTGTGTCATCATTTGAACATGCCATCAATACAAAAGGTGATGAATCTCCTGAGACGATTACATCTGTTTTTTTGCCGATAATATGTTTGATAAAGTCTGTTATTAACTGTACATACAAAAAATTAGTATATGTAAGGATTGGATGGTCTGAACATCCGCATCCTAATAGATCAAGAGAATAAACTGTATATATCTTTGCAAGTTCTGATTCTATATTTTTCCACTCATAAGATGAAGAACATACATCAAAATTGTGTATGAGAAGAAGAGGGGTTCCACTTCCTTTCTTTTTATAAGCAATTTTTCCAAATCTCCATTCATAATATTCGTAAGTTTCTTCTTTAAGCCTATTATCCGCCGTTGCTATATAATTAAACAGCCGGTTTACAACATGCATTGTACCAAGTGCTGTACCGACAAACAATGCTGCAAAACTGATATTTTTTTTCCAACTCACTATTAACCACCAACCTTTTTGTTTCTTTTTATTATACTACATGGATATATTCAATTCAAGAACAGCAAAAATCATAATTATAAATGTTTCACGTGAAACATCTATAAGAAATAAATAAAAAACGTTTCACGTGAAACATCAATAAAGAATAAATGAAAAATATGTTTCACGTGAAACATTAGTAAAGAATATATAAAAAAACGTTTCACGTGAAACATTTTATAGATTAATAAATAGAAAAGTGATATAATAGAAAAGTATCTGAAAAAGAGGTTTTATGAGGAGGCAAAAATGGGGAGAATCATTGCAATTGCCAATCAAAAGGGAGGCGTGGGAAAGACAACAACTGCCATTAATCTTTCTGCATCTCTTGCGAGTATGAATAAAAAAGTCCTTGCACTTGATATGGATCCTCAGGGAAATATGACAAGCGGACTTGGCGTTAATAAGGATGAAGCAGAAAAAACAGTCTATGATCTTATTATTGGAAATGCCGGGATAGAAGAATGCATCTGTAGAGAAGCAATAGAAAATCTTGATGTTCTTCCTTCGAATATTAATCTTTCGGCAGCGGAAATTGAGTTGATAGGTGTTGAAAATAAGGAATATATTTTAAGAAGTGAAGTTGAAAAAATAAAAGATAATTATGATTTTATTATAATAGACTGTCCGCCGGCATTGAGTATGCTGACTATAAATGCAATGACAACTGCTGACTCAGTGATAGTTCCGATACAGTGTGAGTATTATGCTTTGGAGGGGTTGAGCCAGCTGATACATACGATTGAACTTGTGCAGGATAGATTAAATCCCGAACTGGAAATAGAAGGCGTTGTATTTACTATGTACGATGCAAGAACAAATCTTTCATTACAAGTAGTGGAAAATGTTAAAGATAATCTAAACCAAAATATCTATAAGACAATAATCCCGAGAAATATCAGGTTGGCAGAAGCGCCAAGCTATGGTATGCCGATCAATCTCTATGATCCAAAATCAACAGGGGCAGAGAGTTATATGATGTTAGCAGAAGAAGTTATTCACAAAGGAGAAGAATAGTCATGGCAGTAAAAAGAAATGGACTGGGGAAAGGACTGGACAGCCTTATTCCGGATAAAAAGGTGAAATCGGCAGCTTCAGATAAAAAGGATGAAAAAACGAAAAAGGAAGAGTTGAATAAGAGCGGAGAAATCCTGGTAAAAATCAATGAAGTCGAACCAAATCGTGAACAGCCACGAAAAGATTTTGATGAGGATGCTCTTATGGAATTAGCTGACTCTATCAAACAATTCGGTATTTTGCAGCCACTCCTTGTACAGAAAAAAAAGGACTATTATGAAATAATTGCCGGGGAGCGCAGATGGAGAGCGGCAAAGCTTGCGGGAATAAAAGAAGTGCCCGTTATCGTCAAAAACTATACAGAGCAGGAAATAGTAGAAATATCTCTTATAGAAAATATCCAGCGCGAGAATCTAAATCCCATAGAAGAGGCAATGGCATACAAACGTCTTCTTGAGGAATTTAATCTGAAACAGGACGAGGTTGCTGAAAGAGTTTCGAAAAGCAGGACTGCTGTAACAAATTCGATGAGACTGTTGAAGTTAAGCGATAGAGTACAGCAGATGATCGTAGATGATATGATCAGTACAGGACATGCAAGGGCTCTGCTTGCAATCGATGACGAAGAGCAGCAGTATATAATTGCCAATAAAATATTTGATGAAAAACTCAGCGTCAGAGAAACTGAGAAGCTTGTAAAAGCTCTGAAAAACCCGAAGAAAGAAGTAAAGAAAACTGTAATCGAACATACGTTTGTATATGAAAATCTGGAAGAACAGATGAAAAATATTATTGGTACAAAAGTAAGTGTGAATCCGAAAGCGAATGGAAAGGGGAAAATAGAGATAGAATACTATTCAGAGGAAGAATTGGAAAGAATCTATGACCTGATTATGTCTATCCATACAAAATAGTCAGGTCAGTAAACCGGGGAGATGTGTAATTAAAAGGAGATGTAGAAAAGAATGGATGGAATATTGGGTAGTTTAGGGATCGATCCGTTTTATATATTCTTGGTTCTGTTTATTATGCAGATTGTACTTATCATCCTGCTCGTACTTCTGGGTGACAAATATAAAAGACTGCAGAAAAGTTATTCCGTTTTTATGCGTGGAAAAAATGGAAAAAGTATTGAAAAAACAATATTCAAAAAATTTGAAGAACTGGAAGAAATATCCGATCTGGTCAAGATAAATGAAAAAGAGATTGAAGAGCTCCGAAAAAAGATGGAACGTCATTATCAGAAGGCAGGGATCGTTAAATACGATGCTTTCCATGAAATGGGAGGAAATCTGAGCTTTGCACTGACCATGCTGGATGAAAATGATAATGGATGGATCTTAAATGCAATGCACAGCCGGGAAGGCTGTTATACTTATATCAAGGAGATCGTAAGAGGTGAAAGCTTTATCGAACTGTCCGAGGAAGAGAAACAGTGCCTTGAAAAAACGATCTATCAGGAAGAATACGATATAAAAGACATGGGAAAATAAAAGAAATGAGAGGATAAAAAAGTGTTAGATATCAAATTTTTAAGAACAAATCCGGAAGTAGTAAAGCAGAATATCAGGAACAAATTTCAGGATGAAAAGCTTCCCCTGGTGGATGAAGTAATCGATCTGGATAAGAGAAACCGTGAGATCAAGCAGGAAGTAGAAGCGCTGCGTGCTGAAAAAAATAAAGCATCCAAGCAGATCGGAGCTATGATGGCTCAGAAAAAGCTGGAAGAGGCAGAATCTCTCAAGAAAAAGGTAGCAGAGAGCGCTGGACGGATTGATGAACTGTCTGCAGAGGAAAAGGATGTAGAAGAAAAGATCAAAAAGATCATGATGACGATTCCGAATATCATTGATCCGTCTGTTCCGATTGGAAAAGACGACAGTGAAAATGTGGAGCTTGAAAGATTCGGTGAGCCGACAGTACCGGATTTTGAGATTCCGTATCACACAGAAATTATGGAGTCCTTTGACGGGATTGACCTTGACAGTGCGAGAAAGGTTGCCGGAAATGGATTCTATTATCTCATGGGAGACATCGCAAGACTTCATTCAGCTGTGATCTCATATGCGAGGGATTTTATGATAAACAGGGGATTTACCTACTGTGTGCCGCCGTTTATGATCCGCAGTAATGTAGTGACAGGTGTTATGAGCTTCGCAGAGATGGATGCAATGATGTATAAGATCGAGGGAGAAGACCTCTATCTGATCGGTACGAGCGAACACTCTATGATCGGTAAATTTATCAATACACAGCTTACAGAAGATCAGCTTCCGCAGACACTGACCAGTTATTCGCCGTGCTTCCGAAAAGAGAAGGGCGCGCATGGAATCGAAGAGAGAGGCGTATACAGGATCCATCAGTTTGAGAAGCAGGAAATGATCGTTGTATGTAAGCCGGAAGAAAGTATGGAATGGTATGAGAAGCTGTGGAAGAATACAGTGGATCTTTTCCGCTCCATGGATATTCCGGTAAGGACACTGGAATGCTGTTCGGGGGATCTTGCGGATCTGAAGGTGAAATCCGTGGATGTAGAGGCATGGTCGCCGCGCCAGAAGAAATATTTTGAAGTGGGAAGCTGTTCGAATCTGGGGGACGCTCAGGCAAGAAGACTGGGTATCCGTGTAAAAGGTGAAAACGGAAGCTATTTTGCGCATACACTGAATAACACGGTAGTGGCTCCGCCGAGAATGCTCATCGCATTCCTTGAGAATAATCTCCAGGCAGACGGATCTGTCAGGATACCAGAGGTATTAAGACCATACATGGGAGGAAACGAGAAGATCGTCCCGAAAAAATAAGGCTGATAACAGGCATATAGAAATCGCTGTTTAAAGAGTAGTAAAACAGCCGTTATCCAGGAAAGACGAAAAAAAGATGCATCAATATTTAAAAGCAATCGGATTTGACAATATCAATACGAGAAACGATTTGAAAGAGCTTATGGTGGATGTGGAGGCAGGATTCACTCATCAGACAATTGTTTCGTACAGACCCGGGGAAGATTTCTGTGAGCTGCGCAGGGAATATGGACAATGTGTCGGAATTTCTCTGTGCGGTGAGCTTGACGAAGGGGATAATTTTTATCCTGATTATTATTTTCCCTATTTTGAGGGCAGCGGGATCAGCACTTATGCAGACATTGCCATAGAGCGTAAAATCGAAAAAGAGCAGTATGTGGGGATGTGCGAGGATTCCAAGATTGGGATCAGCCTCATCTTCACCCTCCAGAACGGGATCGAATATATGAGGGAGCGTCAGGCTGGTTTTGCATCGGATATCACAACATCAGTTACTCTGTCCGGTCTGGCTCTGTCCGGAATGATCCTTCTTCCTGTTGTGAAAGACGAGCGCCACTTAAAGAGTGACCAGGAGGCGTCTGACAACAGGAAAATGCTTCTCAATGCAGCCAGAAACGGTGATCAGAGCGCCATAGAGACACTGACTCTGGATGATATAGACATGTATTCCCAGGTGTCCCGCCGGCTTGCAAATGAGGATGTCTTTTCCATCGTTGACACATACTTTATGCCCTATGGGGTTGAATGTGACCTGTATTCTATCATGGGAGAGATACTTGCTGTCAGACACAGAACAAATTCGGCGACAGGGGTGGAACTCTATCAGATGAAGCTCAATGTAAATGAAATGCAGTTTGATGTGTGCGTGCCGGCGGAAGAAGTGTTGGGAGAGCCGGAAATCGGACGCAGATTTAAAGGGACGATCTGGCTTCAGGGGTATATAAACTTCTAGGGAAAAGCATAAAAAAGGTTGAGAAAAATTTAAAAACATGGTATATTATTAATTGTGCTCGGAAAAGACACAATTTTTCTTGGGCCAGCTTTGATAAAACTGAATAATGTCCCAGTATCTCAGCAGGATAGAGGGTCCGCCTCCTAAGGTGAGGTCGGAACATCCGCCTGAGTCAAAGGTGAAAAAAGTCAACAGTTCAACAAAATAGTTAAAAACAGCGATAAAAAGCT
>CALWFS010000044.1 GCA_944377705.1 uncultured Mediterraneibacter sp.
GGGTGTCCTTTTAACAGACGGATCGTCTCCTTCATCTCACGGACAAATTCCTGTTTCCCCCGCTCATCTTTCCTCGCAAGGAGGCGTGCATGACAGTCACGGACCCGGATCCCTATCCCCGAAAGAACTGTGCCCAGATAGGTCACAAAGCAGGGCTTATAGGACTCCCCTCCATTTACCATGTCCTGCCATACCACCATCCCCATGCGGTCGCAGTGATAGTACCATCTCTGTGGCTCAATCTTCAGGTGTTTGCGCACCATATTAAATCCGGTCTTTTTTATTTCCCGGATATCGAAAACAAACGCCTCATCCGACGGTGCAGTGTACAGCCCGTCCGGCCAGTATCCCTGATCCAGAACTCCCTTCTGAAACTGCGGTTTTCCATTCAGACAAATCCTGGGGATCCCCTTTTCGTCCTCTTCAACGGAAAACCTCCTCATAGCAAAATAACTCGTCACCGCATCCTCGCCGCACCTTACTTCAAAATAATACAGCCATGGCTCTTCACAGGTCCAAAACTTCACCTCCGGAATGGAGCTCTCGATCCATTCGTCCGTCCTTCCTTCTGCGCGGCAGATGATACCCCCGCTGCGGCCATCCCTGCTGTGGGTATTGCCGATGAGATTATCTCCGTTGATCTTCGGACACTCTGCCGGGCATTCCATCCTGCCTGCCAGATCCGGCATCACTGCCCCTTTTCCGCCCGCATTCTCCTGCTCTGCATAGAGCCCGGGACGCCTGATGACCACGCTCACCGGCTTCCCCTTACCTGCATCCGACGTTACTCTTATCCGTACCATTCTTTCTCCCAGGTCAGGCAGTGCTTCCACGGAAAGAACATACTGCCCCGGCACTTCTTCCGCCCAGACAGTCTGCCAGATCCCACTCTGAGCAGTATAGAACATTCCACCCCGTTTCAGCTTCTGCTTTCCCCGGGCATGGTAAGAAGTATCACTCAGGTCCTTGACTGCCGCCACGAGCTCATTCTCCCCGTCCTTCACAGCCTCCGTGATATCTGCTTCAAATGGAAGGTATCCTCCGGTGTGCCTCGCCACCCTCTTCCCGTTTACATAGACCACACAAGCCTGGTCCACAGCTCCAAAATGCAGAAGCAGCCTTCGGCCCTCTGCTCTTCGTCCTTCCCAGCCTGTAAGAGAAAAGTTCCTGTGGTACCATAGATATTCATCCGGCTGAAGCTGTCTTGACACCCCTGAGAGCACACTCTCCGGAGAAAACGGTACAAGGATCTTACCATCGTATTCCTCCGGCATGCGGAATTCTCTGGTAAACGCGTAATCCCAGTATCCATTCAGATTCACATAACTGTCCCTGACCATGAGCGGTCTGGGATATTCTGTAAGGACATGGTCCGGGTCAAGCTCTTTTCCCCATCTTGTATAAAGCTGTTTCATGCACTCTGCCTCCTGCGGTCACTGAATTTCTCTCAACGCGGTCCTTATTTCTTATCTTTTTCATTTTTCCTGCGCAGCATCCCCAGCGGAAGAAACACAGTCACTGCCGCTGCCAGCGCTCCGCCTATAATGAGCACTGCCGCGCCCACTGTATTCCCAGCGCCCGCCGAGATCAGGAAACGGGGAATCAGCAGAAATACAACAGTAAATATAATACATAGCTTTCCACACAAGCCGTTGGCATATTCCCAGCTTTCTTTACTTTTCATGGCTTCTTTTACATGATGGCCAGCCTTCATATCCGGATAGGATGAACGGCTGCGCAGTACAACGATCCCTGTCGCCGCAAAAATCAGGGCAAGTATATGATAGATGATAAGTATGGTTTCACTCATATCTGTCCTCTCCATCCTTCCGGCAGATACTTCTGCGCTGCCCTCAGCATGTCATCCACTAGCTGCCGGATATCTTTTTCTCCGCATTTTTTCCCTTTTACAAGCGGGTCATTCAGAAACGCGCGTACCACGGCCTCCTTATCACATACGAGCGCAGCGCGGAGGATGGTCTCATGGTTTTCTATATGGGGCATTACAAGAGCCTTGATATCTTCAGGGAGCTTTCCCGCATACAGCGGGCGCACTGCATCTCTCTCAAATACTGCGTTAGTCTCTACGACCGCGTCTGAGGGGAGGTTTGCGATCTGGAGGGCACTGTTCGGAATATTGACATTGCTCACCATCCGGCTCAGCCCGCAGAGCGCTTTGATCAGAAGGATCCCCTCCTCGCCCGTGGGCTTGAGTTCCACGTTCTCCTCTCCTTCCAAGAGCCGCCTGCTCTTTGCAAGCCGTTCTTTCAGGTCTTCTTTTCTCCACGCCACAGTCGTCAGCGCGAATTTCCACTCTTTCACCGTGTCCGGGTCATTCAGATACTCATCTCCCGGCATGAATTCTGCGAGATGGCGGTCACCGGCAGCCGCAATTAGTCCGTATCTCCGGAAAAGGTCAAATTTTACTCTGTGAGAGCAGGCGAAGCAGGCATTTGCCCAGTTCTTGTCCCTCTCTTCAAAGCCCTCCTTGAAATGTTCGTCCACATATTTTCTGTATACCGGGAACAGATCCATTCCCATATAGGAGGCATAGTCAAACCATGTAAAATGATTGATACCCAGAACATTGACGTGGATGTCTTCTCTTTTTATATCCTGAAGGCCATACTCTTCTTCCAGGATGCCTTTGAGTACCTTCTGTGTACCGAACACTTCATGGCAGCACCCGAATGCTCTGATCTCGGGGAAGGTGTGATACAGTGTCTTCACGCACAGGGACATCGGATTCGTGTAATTAATGACCCAGGCCTCCGGCGCATATTCTTTTAAGGCTTCAGCGATCTGTACAAACATGGGGATCGTGCGGAGCGCCCGCATCATCCCTCCCGGTCCTGCCGTATCTCCCACCGACTGCCAGATCCCCAGCCGTTCCGGGAGATGCACATCTGCTTCCATCTCATCGAATGTACCCGGAAGGATGGAAATGACCACAAAATCAGCTCCTGTGAGCGCTTCTCCCAGAGCGCCGCAGGTTCTGTATTTCCACTTTCCCTTTGCATCCTCTCTTGCGCTGACCGCATTCCCGATCACCTCATTTGACTTTGCCGCCTCTCTGTCAATATCATATAATCGGATAGTACCGCTCATATCAGGTTCCAGCGCCAGATCTGTCATAAAAGTCCACGCCCATCCCCGGGACCCTCCTCCTATATAAGCGATCTGTACATCCTCTGCTTTTCTGTTATTATACTTCATTGTCCACACCTCTCTGTGATCCAGGCTGCCGGCAGGACCCGGAACACTGTTTTTATTTTTTCTATCGATTATTATAAAAAAATATTGTATAATAATCTCACACAATATTGCTTATTTTCTTATTTTCATATGATATTTACTTTTGATATTAGGGAATGCTATGCAGAATATACTTTTTGAGGAATCAATAAAAGGGCTGTATATCAGCCGGGTCGTACGCGACTTTGAATATACAATGTCAGATGTACATATCCACTATAATGACTACGAAGTCTACTATCTGCTCGAAGGAGAGCGCTGCTATTTTATCGGGACGAAAATTTATCACCTGAAGCAGGGAAGCCTGGTATTTATCCGGCGCAATGTGATCCACAAGACCGACCTTGTCAGAGAAGCGCACCACGACAGGATCCTCCTGGAGATCTCCCACTCTTATCTTGAATCCGTGTTCTCTTCCACAGGCGAGCTGGCTCTGCCTGATTTCTTCCGGAATGACTGTATCATACTGTCGCTGAAGAGTGAGGAACAGGATTTTATAACAGCGCTCCTTCTGGCAATAGGCAGGGAACTCCGTGCAAAAGGCTGCGGATTCCGGCTGCTGGCAAAAAGCCTTGTGGCAGAGCTGTTCGTTTTCGCCAGGAGATTAGAAACCAAAACAATTGATGCTGCCCCTGTGCGCACAGATAACCCCCGGCACAGACAGATTGAACAGATCGCATGCTATATAGCAGAAAACTGCTGCTCTCCCCTCTCTCTTAATTCCGTAGCCGAACATTTCTATATGAACAAATGCTATTTAAGCCGAATCTTCAAAGAGATTACCGGGTTTACTGTTAACGGGTATCTGCATGCACGGCGCATCCAGAAAGCGCGCTCCCTTCTGATTCAGGACTCAATGAACATCTCCGAAATATCTGAAGCAGCAGGATACGAAAACCTGACCTATTTTGAGCGGGTATTCAAAAAGCATACCGGAATGTCTCCTCTGGAATACCGGAAACAGTATGGGAAAAGGGGTCGGAGGATTTCGGGGAATGTTTTCTGAATATTCAGAAAACATTCCTTAAAATCCTCCGACCCCTTACACTTTTTACAAATTACCAAGTAGTTTATCAATGCTTACAAGTTTTACGCTAAGGACAAAGATATCTGCTGCTACGGCAAGCTCTTCCGGTGTCGGGTAGGACGGCGCGATACGGATATTGCTGTCGTGCGGATCCTTTCCATACGGGAATGTAGCGCCGGCGCCTGTCATCACGAGACCGGCCTCTTTTGCCTTGGTCACAATTGCTTTTGCGCAGCCCTCCATTGAGTCAAAGGAGATAAAATATCCGCCGAGCGGCTTGATCCAGGAACCGATACCAAGACCGCCCAGCTCTCTTTCCAGAACCTCGATAACCGCCTCGAATTTCGGACGCATAATGTCTGCATGTTTCTTCATGTGCTCTACGATACCGTGTACATCCTTGAAGAAACGTACATGACGGAGCTGGTTCACTTTGTCATGTCCGATTGTCTGGAACTTCAGCATGTCTCGAATGTCTTTTAAGTTTGCCTCAGATGCCGCGATCGCCGCGATACCGGATCCGGGGAAGCTGATCTTGGATGTAGAGGAGAACTTATATACCATATCCGGATTGCCTGCTTTCTTGCACTCGCTTAAGATCTCTATCAGATAATCCTGCTTATCCTCATAGAGATGGTGTACACAGTATGCATTGTCCCAGTAGATACGGAAATCTTCTGCCGCCGGCTTCAGATTTGCGAAACGGAACACAGTCTCATCCGAATAAGTGATCCCCTGTGGATTGGAATATTTCGGCACACACCAGATTCCTTTGACTGCCGGGTCTTTACTGACCAGTTTTTCTACCATGTCCATGTCCGGTCCTGCAGGAGTCATAGGTACATTGATCATTTCAATGCCGAAGTGCTCTGTAATGGCAAAATGTCTGTCATATCCCGGCACCGGACATAAGAATTTCACCTTGTCAAGCCTGCACCACGGTGTGCTTCCCATTACCCCGTGGGTCATTGCGCGCGCTACTGTATCATACATCACGTTCAGGCTGGAGTTTCCGAAGATAATCACATTGTCCTTCGGCACTTCCATCATGTCGGCAAGAAGCTGCTTCGCCTCTGTGATCCCGTCAAGACCGCCGTAATTCCGGCAGTCCACTCCATCCTCGCAGATCAGGTCTGCGCCGCTGTTGAGCACATCCATCATGCCCATTGAGAGGTTGAGCTGCTCAGCAGACGGCTTTCCTCTGGACATATCCAGCTTCAGACCTTTTGCCTTCACTTCTGTAAACTGAGCCTCAAGCCCGTTTTTCAGTTCCAATAACTCTTCTTTACTTAAATCTTTGTACGCAGTCATTGCAGGACTCCTCCACTTTCTTTTTACTCACTGTCTGCTATTGTATATAATTTATGACAGTTCGTCAATGCTTTCTTGCATTATTTTATTTTTTACCAACGTATTTTCAAGGAAAATGCATTTATTTTTGAAATTTTATTTCTCTATTCATTCATTTTGCAGATTATCCTTTATTCTCAGAAGCTGTCCCGCAAGTTCCTCTATCTCTTCTTCCCGGAATCCGCTGCACAACACCTGCTCTATTTCCTGAAAACCTGCCCTCACCTCTTCTGCCTTTGCCTTCCCGGCTTCTGTCAGGCTGATCTGACAGGACCGCCTGCAGTCAGGATCTCTCTCTCTCAGAATCAGGCCCTGCTTCTGCAGCTTATCCAGAGTCCGGGACATCGTCGTCACATCCAGCATGCAGGCATCTGCGATCTCCTTCTGTGTAACAGCCGGGTGAGCATCCACAAACACAAGAATCCTTGCCTGGCCCTGCCCTGGCGTCAGACCGATCCCCAGGAGCAATTCCTGTGCCCGTTTTCTCTTGATCAGTTCGATCTGGAATAAAATTTCCCTTAGCTGCTGCCTCATCGTCTTCTCTGTCCTCCGATCATTTTTTCTCTGTATGTTCCGGCTATTCCAATTCATACATTCCTGTATAGAGCCGGTAATACTGCCCTTTTTGTCCCAGGAGCTCCTCGTGGTCTCCCCGTTCAATGATGGTCCCATGCTCCAGGACCATAATCGCCTTGGAATTACGGACTGTTGAAAGCCGGTGCGCAATCACAAACACAGTCCTGCCTTCCATGATCGCGTCCATACCTTTCTCGATCAGCCGTTCTGTCCTCGTATCAATGGAAGATGTGGCTTCATCCAGAATGAGCACGGGAGGATGAGCCACCGCTGCCCTGGCAATAGCAAGAAGCTGTCTCTGTCCCTGAGACAGGTTGCTCCCATCGCTGTATAACATCGTGCGGTATCCGTCAGGCAGCCTGCGGATAAACGAATCCGCATTGGCAAGCCTTGCCGCCTCTGCCACTTCATCATCTGTTGCCGACAGATTCCCATAGCGGATATTATCCGTGATCGTACCGGTAAACAGATGGGTATCCTGTATGACCATCGCAAGAGAACGCCGCAGGTCATCTTTGCGTATTTCTCTGATATCAATCCCGTCATAGAGTATTCTTCCCCCCTGGATTTCGTAAAACCGGTTTATCAGATTAATGATCGTCGTCTTCCCCGCTCCGGTAGAGCCCACAAATGCGATCTTCTGCCCCGGCTTTGCGTACAGGCTGATTCCATCGAGCACCTTCTTATCCGGCACATATCCAAAGGTCACATTCTCAAATCTGACATCTCCCCTCAGAGGAGTTAATTTCCCCTTTTCGTCCTGCCATGAATATTCCGTAGGGCTTGTGCGCACGAGGCGTACCTTTCCTTCATCGATCTCCGGTTCCTCATGCATCATCCCGAAGATGCGCTCTGCCCCCGCAAGAGCGGACAGGATAAAATTCACCTGCTGCGTAAACTGGTTCAACGGCATCGCGCTCTGGCGCACATATACAAGATACGCGGCAAGACTCCCCAGATCCATCAGCCCTGCAATGGCAAGCAGACCACCCGCACAGGCGGATATAGCATAATTTGCATATGACAGAGACACAATGCTGGGAACCATCATACCAGAATACCCGAGGGCTTTTGTAGACGCCCGCCGCAGAGCTTCGTTTTTCTTCCTGAAAATCTTCAGATCCTCTTCTTCATGATTAAAAACCTTCTCCACCTTCTGTCCTGCCGCCATTTCTTCTACAAAGCCATTGATATCCGCAAGAAACTCCTGCTGCCTGTCATAATACTCTTTGCTGCGTCTCCCGTTCCATTTAATGAAAAAGAACATAATACAAAGGAACACGATCACGATCAGGGACATATTCACATTGAGCACAAGCAGCATGACCACAGTGCCGGTCAGAGTCAGCGAACTCTGGATCACCATGGTAAAGCTGTTATTGAGCGCTTCCTGCACTGTATCCACGTCATTGGTGAACCGGCTCATCAGCTCCCCGTGTGTATGGGCGTCAAAGTATTTTAAAGGCAGCTTCTGCACATGGCAGAAGAGATCCCGCCGGATATCCGCAACGACCTTCTGAGAGGTCTTTACCATCAGACGGTTATACCCGAACGTGGACAGCGCCCCGCAAAGATACATGATACCCATTCCTGTCAGAGCATAGATAAGCCCTGTAATATCCCCGGGCAGGATGAATTGATTAATCACCGGTTTGAGCAGATATGTGCCCGCCACATTCGCTCCCGTGCTTATAAACACAAGCACAGCCACAATGAGCAGGAGCCACTTGTGGTATCCCATATAGTGAAACAGTTCCCTGAGAGCTTTCTTTGTATTTTTCGGGCGTTTATATCCGGTATATCTTGCCATTACAGATCCGCTCCTTCCTTCTGGGAATCATAGATCTCCTGATAGATCTTATTTCCTGCCAGCAGTTCCTCGTGGGTGCCGATGCCCTGCACCTTCCCGTCGTCCAGCACCACAATCTGATCTGCATGCCGCACGGATGAGATTCTCTGGGCAATGATAATTTTCGTCATGTCCGGAAGTTTCTGAGAGAGCTGCTCCCGAATCTGAGCTTCCGTAGCTGTGTCCACTGCGCTGGTAGAGTCATCAAGGATCAGTACCTTTGGCTTCTTCAGGAGCGCGCGCGCGATGCAGATCCGCTGCTTCTGTCCCCCGGATACATTGACTCCCCCCTGTCCCATTTCCGTATCATATCCCTTCTCCAGGCGTCCGATAAATTCGTCTGCCCCGGCGATCCGGCAGGCTTCCTCGACTTCCTCCCGGGAGGCGCTGCTGTCGCCCCAGAGAAGGTTTTCCATCAGAGTACCGGAAAAAAGCGTATTCTTCTGGAGGACCACTGCCACCGCATCCCGCAGATGCTTCAGAGGATATTGCTCTACCGGACACCCGTCGATCAGAAGTTCTCCGGCAGAGATATCATAGAGACGCGGTATAAGCTGGACCAGAGTTGTCTTTGCAGCCCCTGTCTGACCTACAATCCCCACAGTTTGTCCTGCCCCGATATGCAGGCTGATATCCGAAAGCACATATTCCGCTGCTTCCTTCTTATATTTAAAGTACACATGCCTGAACTCGATCGCTCCCTTTGTGACCTCTATATCCCCTGTCTGGTCTTCTTTGATATCAATCTCTTCATCCAAAACTTCGATAATCCTTTTCCCGGATGCAAGGGAACGTGTGAGCATGAGAAAGATATTTGAGATCATCATCAGAGAATTCAGGATCTGGAGTACATAACTTAAAAATCCGGTCAGCTCTCCTACCTGCATTGTCCCCACGCGGATCATGCCTCCACCAAACCAGAGGATGCTGATAATCGTGCCATACATCACAAACTGCATTGCCGCCATATTCGTCATGGCAAGCTTAAATGCCCTCTCGGAGTGGGTCTGAAGGTTCGTGTTCACCTCTCCGAATTTCCGGATCTCATACTCTCCTCTCACATAAGCCTTCACTACCCGCACTGCCGTCAGGTTCTCCTGGATAATCCTATTCACCAGATCAATGGCTCCCTGCATCTTTGCATACAGGGGCCGGACATTTTTTGTGATCAGATACAGACAGATTCCAAGCACAGGCAGCGCTACAAGGAACACGACCGCCAGTTTCGCATTGATGGAAAAAGCGACTGCCGTGGCTGCCACCAGCATGACAGGGCCCCGGCACGCCGGGCGCAGGCCACCGGAAATACTGTTCTGGATATTCGTCACATCGCTGGTCATCCTCGTCACAAGAGAAGAGATCTGAAAATGATCCACATTGGCAAAGGAAAACTGCTGGAATTTCACATACTCTGCTTCTCTTAAATTCGCTCCGAGCCCCTGTCCCGCAAGAGCAGAGAATTTGGCGCTCCCAATCCCGAGGATAAGGGCAAGCACTGCGCACACAAGCATCCAGGCGCCCTGTTGGAAAATATATGGTCGATTCCCAGTGGCAACGCCGATATCCACGATATTCGCCATAATCAACGGGATCAAAAGCTCAAAAAGAGACTCCGCGGTAATACACAAAGCCGCGAAGACCAGATATTTTTTATATTTCCCGGAATAAGAAAAAATTCTCCGTATCATAGAGAGCACCCATCCCTTTCCTGAATCTGAGCGCAGCAGGATGTCGGAAGCGCATGTCAAAGTGTCAGCGGTCCGAAGATTACCATACTGCCATGTAAATAGTTGTATATACAATTATTGTATGCGCAACCAGATTGTTTTGTCAATCTGAATTTGCCGGGAATCTTTGATTGAGTAAAGAGTCTGAACCCTATCCCACACACAAATACAGACCAATCAAATAACCTCAAAGTGCCTCAATGCTTTTTCGACCCCTCCATCATCCACATCGGCAGTGACATAGTCCGCGCTTTTTTTCACTGCATCATCAGAATTCCCCATTGCGATTCCAATGCCGGCAAATTCCAGCATTTCTATATCGTTTTCTCCATCCCCAAACGCCATGGTTTCCCGGACCAAAATACTGTTTTCTTCCAAATACTGCTTTATTCCTATTACTTTTCCGCCATGACGTGAAATAATATCCACAGCCCGGCTGTTCCATCTTGTAATCTTACATTCCGGAAGAATCTTTTTCAGCGCATCTCCCTTCTCCTTACTCACATAAGCGACAGCCTGATAGATCTCTCCTCCGTCATATGTTCCCTTTTCAGGTACATCTGATGAAATTTCTTTCTGGGTCTGTTCAACCTCCCTGTTTACGAAATTGATATACATCCGGTCTTTTTCCACCAGCAAAACCGGGATTTCCTTCTTTTCAAATAATCGGATGATCTGCTCCTTGTCCGTACCTGTGAGGGCAGAGCTGCTCAGGACCGTACGCCGCTGATCCAGGCATAGTTGTCCGTTCAGAGTGATATATGCGTCAAACTCAATATCTCTGACAGGAAGTTTTTGAAGTTCTCCCATATGTCTCCCGGTGGCAATGACACATCGGATTCCTTTTTTCTTTAATTGGCCGACAGCCTTTCTGGTACTGGTGGATACCTCTCTCCTGGCATGAGAAACCAGCGTTCCATCCACGTCAAAAAAAACTGCTTTTATCATTTTTTCTCCTTGCATTTTCCAAAATTTCTGTTCTTCTTGTTTTTATTCCCATGGTATTTTTCATAACATATGTTATCATTGTTCTTTTTCATACGCAAGGAATGGCTTCCAGATCAGAATTTAGATATTTTTCTAAATACTTATTGACATTCCTGCTCTCCCGCTGTATATATTATTTAGAAATATTTCTAAATATCTTTCACATCATGGGATGCATTAAGAAAGGAGTGATCTGTTGAGCTTTGCGGAAACTTTTAAAGCATTATCGGATCCCGTAAGGCGGAGGATCTTGGAGCTGCTAAAAGAAGGAAGGCTTTCAGCCGGGGACATTGCCGGGCACTTTGACATGACGCAGGCCACTGTGTCCTATCATCTAAAAACCCTGAAACAGGCAGATCTGATCCGGGAGACACGGGAAAAGAATTTTATTTTTTATGAACTAAACTTGACAGTCTTAGAAGAAGTCATGGTGTGGCTGTCAGAGCTGAAAGGAGAGTCCTGATTTATGAAAAACTATAAAAAAACAATCATTATCACCACACTGGTCACACTGCTTCCAATCCTTCTCGGAATCGCCCTCTGGGAGAAACTTCCGGACAGTATCGCTACTCACTGGGGCTCAGACGGTCAGGCAGACGGCTGGTCTAACAGGGCTTTTGCTGTATTCGGGCTGCCCTGTATCCTCGCTGTGATCCACCTCTTTTCCGTCTGCATCATGCTCAATGACCCTAAGAAGAAAAACATTCACAAAAAACCTCTGACTCTGGTATTTTGGATAGTGCCTGCTGTCTCCTTAGTGACCAATGGTTTTACCTATATAGCCGCCCTGGGATCAGATATGGATATCAGTCTTGTCATCTCTATATTGATGGGAGTCCTGTTCATCATACTAGGGAATTACATGCCCAAACTCCAGCAGAACTATACTGTGGGCATTAAGCTCCCCTGGACACTGAACAGCACCGAAAACTGGAATCGCACCCACCGCCTCGGAGGAAAGTTTTTCATAGCCGGAGGATTTTTGACAGCAGTCAGTGGTATTCTCTCTCCTCTCTTCGGAGAGACCGCCTGGCTTGTCATATTAATCGCTATAGCCATATTATGCTCGGTAATACCGATGGGGTATTCATTCTGGCTCTTTAAGAGAGGGATTTAAATCTGAATTTGTGTATGACAGGATTATGCAATAATAGGACAGTATCGTACAAGATTCGGCCGTTAAAATGAAATATAATCTATCACATAAACAGTCACATGCTTAGCTGTGGCTGCTTTTAATGTAACTGACACAAAGGAGGTACGGATATGATACAGAAATATACTTGCGGTGCTCCACTTCAGACTGATGCTGTGACACTTGATATCCCAGCGGAAAGCGGGCGCCCGTCTTACGGAGCAATCAGCACACAAGGCAGCTTCAACTTTACATATATCATGGCTGACGATGATATCGTCTACGGTCTCGGCGAGGCAAACCGAGGCATCAACAAGAGGGGGTACTGCTATATCAGCGACTGCACAGACAATCCAAACCACACCGAAGATAAACGTTCTCTTTACGGAGCCCACAATTTCATCGTTATCTGGGGTAAACAGACTTTCGGCATGTTTTTTGACTATCCTTCCCGCCTGACATTTGATATCGGGTACACGAGAATGGACACTCTGGAAAAAAAAAAAAAAAATGCCGATCTG
>CALWFS010000045.1 GCA_944377705.1 uncultured Mediterraneibacter sp.
CCCATTAAAAAGTAAACCCCAAATATGCTGAAAGTCCCCTCCAAATACGCTGATTTGCTTGCACTTGTCCTGAAAGAATGTTACAATATTAGTTGCGCAAAAGCGGAAATCTATGATTTAGGAGGATTATAACGTGAATCCATTAACCATCGTGCTGATCGTTATTCTTGTGGTAGTGATCGCCGCATGTATTGCTCTGTATATCTTCGGAAAAAAAGCCGAGAAAAAGCAGGCTGCTCAGAGGGAGCAGATGGAAGCAGCCGCTCAGGTCATGAGCATGCTTATCATTGATAAAAAGAAAATGAAATTAAAAGAAGCGGGTCTGCCCGCTGCTGTCGTTGAAAATACGCCCAAGTATTTAAGACGTACAAAAATCCCTGTTGTAAAAGCAAAGATCGGCCCGAAGATCATGACTCTTATGTGCGAGAATAAAGTTTTCGAAGTCATGCCGGTCAAAAAAGAGATCAAAGCTGTCGTCAGCGGTCTCTACATAACCGAGATCAAAAGCGTCAGAGGGGGAGCCATAGAGCCGCCGCAGAAAAAGAAAGGATTCTTTAAGCGGTAAATTGATTCTCTTTCGTATTGTATATAGAATAAGATCCGTTCCCGGACTGTATCTCATAACGCAGGACCCGCTCCACTCTACCTCAAAGATTTGAACGGATGTAACGCCGGAGTCAAATGTTCGCCCAATGGGGCTTCATTTGCCGCCAGCTGACATCCGGAACAAATGCTTTTCGGAACGCTCCCGCGGGATATCCTGCTTTATGAGATACAGTCCGGGAACTTGTTTTTCCTAAGACGGAAGGGAATAATTTTCCGGCGTCGCATCAAGATGCTTGCCTGCGGAAGTCCGCTCCCGACGACCTGCTTCTGTCCCGCAGGGGCTTTTCTTCCGGTTTGGATAAAGTGAGTCCCCGGAGTGTGTGTCATATAAGCGGGACATTCCGCGGGAGCGTTCCGAAAAGCATTGGTCTTAGATGTTAAGAGAAGAGAGATGGAGTCCCAATGGACGAACATCTCTCTTCTCTGTTACATCTACACAATCTTTGAGGTAAAGCGGAGCGGGTCCCGCGTTATGATACATACTCCGGGGACGCCCCTTTCTCCAAAACACCTTTCTCTTTGGGCATGATGCTCATTTTGATCTTGCAGTCAGCCAGGGGTTCGTGGTTTACGTCCAGTTCATAATCTACCAGGACGCCGATCTTATCGTCTTCCACGCTGATCTCCATATTTTTTGTATTGACTCCGACGAGCATCTGCCCGTACGGGGTTTTATAGTATGTCAGATTCTTTTTATTTTTTTCAAAAACCATATGGGAACTGGACAGGCCGCTCTTCATGATCTCCACCACGTCTGTGCCCGTGATCTTAATCTTGTTCTTGACAGTGCCCGTCATCCCTTCAAAAACTTCATCATAGATAATATAATGTTTGCCGTTCCGGCAGTAATAATTAGCCGGGGTAACGACTTCAATGGCGTCATCCCCGGTCTCATATCCCTCTGCGGGATCATTCATGATATCAATATGTTTTCCCGAAATACTGACCAGTACATCTTTTGTCATAAATTAATACTCCTCAATATTTACCACATTTGTGGTCGGCACGTCAAATGGCATGACCGTGTTGGCAAATTTACGGAATTTCTCTGCCGCATCGCTCACATAAAACGAATATCTGCTGTGCCGGGCATCCGAGCCGTCATTTGCCATATCCATCTCATGCAGCAGCTTCTTCAGATCCATTGCCGTCTCATACGCCGGGTTGACAATCTGTATCTTGTCCCCCATGTAATCGCGGATCTTCGAGCGCAGAAGCGGGTAGTGCGTGCACCCGAGTATCATCGCGTCAATGTCCGTGCTGCGCATAGACTCCAGATAATATTCGATCACTTCCTGCGTCACTATATGTTCCTTAAATCCCTCTTCCACCAGAGGCACAAAAAGAGGGCATGCTTTTTCAATGACCGTGACATCCGGAGCCATCGCATGGATGACCTTTGTATACATGCCGCTCTGCACCGTGGCGTCTGTCCCTGCAACACCGATCTTTTTGTTCCTGGTCGCCTCCACAGCCGCCCTAGCGCCCGGGATCACCACGCCCAGGATCGGAATATCAAATTCATCCCTCACCGCATCCAGGGCAAGCGCGCTCGCCGTATTACACGCGATGACGATCGCCTTCACCTGTTTTGTCCTCAGGAAACGGATGATCTGTTCTGAAAACCGGATGATCGTATTCTGAGATTTGCTTCCGTATGGCACACGGGCAGTATCTCCAAAATATATGATATTTTCGTCAGGGAGCTGACGGGCGATCTCTCTCGCCACCGTCAGCCCCCCTACTCCGGAATCAAACACGCCTATTGGCGCTGTCTTCCTCTCTTCTATATTCACGTCCTGCACTCTCCTGACCCTGCTCTTATTCTGTCATGCCGCAGACTGTCTGAATGCAGCAGTTCAGCCCATGGGACTGCTACATTTAAATCGCAAGTGATTTTGCAATGTTGTACTGATACTCTGAGATCGTCTTCTTCATTGCCAGCGCTTCCTCGATATCATAGTCAACGTACTGCCCGTTCTTGTATCCGACTACGCGGTTTGTCTTTCCCTGGCAGAGAAGGTCCACGGCCATTGCTCCCATAATAGACGCATATACCCTGTCCTTACATGTGGGGCTTCCGCCGCGCTGCATGTGTCCCAGGATGGTCGCTCTCGTCTCAATCCCCGTTGCCTCTTCAATCCTTTTCGCCATATTGATGGAATCTCCGATACCCTCGGCATTGATGATGATATAGTTCTTTTTGCCGCGCTTCTTGTTTTTCATGATATCTTCGATCAGCGCCTGCTCGTCAAAGTCATGTTCCTCCGGCATAAGGATGCGCTCCGCACCGTTGGCGATACCACACCACAGAGCCAGGTATCCTGCGTCACGTCCCATAACCTCGATGATACTGCATCTCTCGTGGGATGTGGATGTATCCCGCACCTTATCGATCGCTTCCATCGCGGTATTAACCGCTGTATCAAAACCGATGGTATAATCTGTGCAGGCAATATCCAGATCAATCGTTCCCGGCACGCCGATCGTATTTACTCCCAGGTTCGCCAGCTTCTGCGCGCCTGCAAATGACCCGTCGCCGCCAATAATCACAAGACCATCGATGCCGTATTTCTTACAGATCGCTGCCGCCTTCTGCTGCCCCTCTTCTGTACGCATTGATTTGCAGCGTGCAGTCTGGAGGATCGTTCCTCCACGCTGGATCGTATCCGATACATCCCTTGCGGAAAGATCGATGATCTCTTCTTTGAGAAGTCCGTGATAGCCTCTCCGGATCCCGCGCACTTTCAGCCCCTTTGAAAGAGCTCTTCTCACAACGGCACGGATTGCCGCGTTCATCCCCGGAGCGTCACCGCCGCTGGTGAGGACGCCGATCGTACGGATGCTGTCTTCGATCTCATCTAAATATTTTTCTTTGTCCATCATATTGTTCTCTGCCATGATTTTTCCACCTTTCCCTAAAAGTCAAAGTAAGATAACTGCCAAACCCAAAAATTGTAAATTTTTTAACAATTTCGAAATTATTCTACCTTATTTAGAAGTGGTTTTCAATAGCTTTTTCCACCACTTTTACGCGGCTCTCGCCAAAATGATTCATCAGTCTGCTCAAAACCTGGTCATCGATACGGATATTTCTGTTCCTTGGAAGCCGCTTGATCGCCCGTTCTTTCGCACAGTATATCACCACCTCGTCATCGCCTTCCGAGTCCGCCAGATACCCGTACACGATCTGCTCCTCCTCCAGATAAGTATCCTTATCCGGGAACTGGATCCACAGCTCCCTCTTTGTCCTCTCAAAGGGAATCACTTTCTCGCAGATCAGTTTGCTCGCCTTCTCATCCTCCTCGGACACCCTTCCGCGGATAAATACTTTGCTGTCCACCTCAAGGAATTCCCGGCTGTTTTCGTAATCCCGCGGAAATACAACGACCTCCACTGTACCCAGCAGATCTTCCACTGTGACGAATGCCATCATCTGGTTCGTCCTTGTATGCTTCACTGTCTTATCTGTGATCATTCCACCGATAATCTCCTTTGAACCGTCACGCACCTTTGTCCTGCCCGTCTCCTCATCCGGCTGAAAATCCAGGGTGGTCGCAGAGATCATTTTTTTCCATTTATCCTCATACTCTTCCAGAGGGTGCCCGCTGATGTAGATCCCCAGCACTTCCTTCTCAAATGCCAGCAGATTTTCCTTGGCATACTCTCCCACATCCGGCATACGGATCTGGAACTCTTCTTTCTCTTCCTCTCCAACCAGATCAAAAAGACTCATCTGGCCTGACATGGAATACTTCTTTTCCTGATTCACATGGTCCACGATCTGCACGTAGATGCTCATAAACTGTTTTCTCGTCCCTCCCAGAGTATCCAGGGCTCCGGCTTTGATAAAGTTCTCGATCGCTCTTTTATTAAGCACGTCCTTCGATGACAGCCGGGTAATGAAATCTTCCAGGTTCTTAAATGGACCGAATTCGTTCCGCTCCTCAATAACCGCCTGCACGACAGGACGGCCGATGCTCTTGATGGCTGCAAGCCCGTAACGGATATTTCCTCCGTCAACAGAAAAGTCCGCCTCCCCCTTGTTGATATCCGGAGGCAGAATCCGGATTCCCATCTGACGGCAGCTGTAAATGTACTCTGCTACTTTTGACGGATTGTCGATCACAGACGTCATGAGCGCTGCCATAAACTCCACCGGATAATAATATTTCAGCCATGCAGTCTGATATGCCACAACTGCATATGCCGCAGCATGGGATTTGTTAAACGCATATTTTGCAAAATCGATCATTTCATCATAGATCTTATTGGCTGTCTTCTCATCGATCCCGTTTTTCACACAGCCCGGCACATTTGTCTCTTCATCCCCATAGACAAAGATCTGGCGTTCCTTCTGCATGACATCGCCTTTTTTCTTGGACATGGCGCGGCGCAGAAGATCGCTCCTCCCCAGTGTATACCCTGCCAGGTCGCGCACGATCTGCATAACCTGTTCCTGATACACGATGCACCCGTAGGTCGGCTCAAGAATGGGCTCAAGCTGGGGGCAGTCATATGTGATGGACAATGCATCATTCTTTCCCCGGATATACTGCGGGATAAAGTCCATGGGCCCCGGCCGGTACAGCGAAATACCGGCGATGATATCTTCCAGGCTGTGGGGTTTTAACTCCTTCATGAAGCTCTTCATCCCCGCGCTTTCAAGCTGAAAGATACCGTCTGTCTTTCCTGTTCCGATATAGTCCAGCACCTTTGCGTCATTATAATCGATCTTCTCCATGTCAATGGACGGATCTTTCTTTCTCGCCATCTGCACCGCATTCTGGATCACAGTCAGAGTCCGCAGCCCAAGAAAGTCCATCTTGAGCAGACCAAGCTCTTCCAGAGTCGTCATGGTAAACTGCGTAGTGATCGTACCGTCCGCAGCCCGGGAAAGGGGTACATATTCATCCACAGATTTCTGGCTGATAACCACGCCCGCCGCGTGCATGGAACTGTGTCTCGGCAGTCCTTCCAGACGCTTTGCCATATCGATGAGAGTCTTCACCTGCTCGTCATTTTCATAGGTCTGTCTCAGCTCCGGATTTTCCTTCAGCGCCTTGTCGATCGTTATATTCAATTCCTGGGGGATCATTTTTGCAATGGTATCCACAAACGCATACGGCAGATCCATAACCCTTCCCACATCGCGGATCACGCCCCGGGCGGCAAGTGTTCCGAAAGTAACGATCTGCACAACCCGGTCTTTGCCATACTTCCGGACAACATAATCGATCACTTCCTGCCTGCGCTCAAAGCAGAAATCCACGTCAATATCCGGCATGGACACACGCTCCGGATTCAGGAAGCGTTCGAACAGCAGCTGATAACGGATAGGCTCTATGGTGGTGATTCCCAGGCAGTAAGAGACAATGCTCCCTGCCGCTGACCCTCGCCCGGGTCCTACCGCAATGCCGTGATCTTTGGCGTATTTGATGAAATCCCACACAATGAGGAAATAATCTACATACCCCATGTTTTGAATCGTATCCAGCTCATACGCCAGTCTGTCCTTAAGCTCCTGGGACGGTTCTCCGTAACGCTTCTCCAGACCTTCATAACAAAGCTTCCGAAGATATTCCCAGGAAGTCAGCCCGTCCGGCACATCATACTTCGGCAGCTTCGTGATCCCGAACTCGATCTCCACATGGCACCGGTCCGCGATCCTCTGGGTATTGTCCAGCGCCTGGAGAGCATATGGGAAGAGTTTCTCCATCTCCTCCGGAGATTTCACATAATACTGCCCGCCCTCGTAGCGCATTCGATTCTCGTCCGAAAGCTTCTTTCCAGTCTGTATACAAAGCAGGATATCATGAGGCTTTGCGTCTTCCGCATAGGTGTAATGAACGTCATTGGTCGCCACCAGCCCGATGCCTGTCTCCTGTGACATCTTCAGAAGCTGCTGGTTCACCAGCGCCTGGTCCGGGATGCCATGATCCTGCAGTTCGAGGAAATAATTTCCCTCTCCAAAGATATCCTGATATTCCAGCGCTGTTTTTTTCGCCTCGTCATAAAGCCCCTTCACAATATAGCGCTGCACTTCTCCCGCCAGGCAGGCGCTCAGCGCGATAATGCCCTTATGATGTTCTCTCAAAAGCTCTTTGTCCACGCGGGGCTTGTAATAGTATCCCTCCACGAAGCCTTTTGATACGATTTTCATGAGATTCGCATAACCTTCATTATTTTCAGCCAGAAGCACCAGGTGATAATATCTGTCGTCCCCGCCCGTGACTTCACGGTCAAACCGAGAGTTCGGCGCCACATAGACCTCGCATCCCAGGATGGGATTGATACCCTGCCGGCGCGCTTCCCGATAGAAATCGATCACGCCGTACATCACGCCGTGGTCTGTGATCGCCGCACTGTCCATCCCGAGCTCTTTCACTCTGGCAACATATTCTTTTATCTTATTCGAGCCATCCAGAAGACTGTATTCTGTATGGACGTGCAAATGTACAAAACTCATCTCTTACCTCAATTAAAGCAAAAGGGCGGCTCCCTTTTCGGAAACTGCCCTTGTTATTCTGTCCTGTCTTTCCGGCAGGTGCCTGCTCCCGCCAAGAGCTTACTCAGCGCCTTCCATCATATACTGGATCAGCCTGTCTGTGTCTTCCTTCTCATACGCAATGATCTCCAGCTCCGGTATCTCACCGTTGGAGAAAATATTTGCCATAGAAACGTACTGTGAAAGCTTGGACTTCAGGTTCAGTCTGTCTCCTTCTCCTGTTACCAGTTCTACCCTTCCCTTGCAGGAATCAATAACTCTGAAAAAACCGTCTATATCTGTGATATTCTGAACTTTCATCTTAACGTTCTCCTTTCTATACTATCTGCTCTTTTACAGCTTTCAATATCAATCAGGGAGCAAAGCGCCGCCTCACGCTCAGTTCGCTCCTACTGCCTATTATAACCGATTTCATCTGGATTGCAAGATTTTTCCCTGATTTTCGTCTATGCTGATCTTCCCTTGCTTTAACAGTCTGCCCACCGCGCGTTTGAATGCCGCCTTGCTCATGCCGAACTCCGCTTTGATCCGCTCCGGATCTGCCTTATCCGTAAAAGGAAGGGCGCCGCCGTTCTTACCGATCCGCTCCATGATCTGCTGTGCATCCGCGTCCATCTGCTCCGGGATCCTGCCTCTCACGCTCAGATCCAGCTTGCCGTCCGCCTTCACATCCGTCACCCGCGCCTCCACCTGCTGTCCGATAAACATCCTGCCATATACTTCCCTGCGCGGAATCAGCGCGGAATACCTGTCATCGACTGCCACGAATACGCCGAACTCCCGGCTGATCTCATAGACAGTACCCCTGACCATGTCATTCTTTTTATATGGAGAATCCGTTTCCAGCAGCGGATACACTTTCATCGTCGCGCACAGCCTGCCGCTCTTGTCCACATAGAGGCTGACCAGACAGCGGTCTCCTTTTTCCACTTTTACCGTCTGCTCCTTAAACGGGAGAAGCAGATCCTTCTCCAGCCCCCAGTCCAGAAAGGCTCCGACGCGCCCCACGTCCGCCACCTCAAGCACTGCCAGTTCCCCCAGGGTGATCTTCGGTTCCTTCGTCGTGGCGATCATCCGGTCCGAAGAGTCTTTATAAAGGAACACTTCCACCGGATCTCCCACTTCGATCCCTTCCGGCACCTGTTTTTTCGGGAGCAGAACCCGCTCTTCATCACTTCCGAGGTACACGCCAAAGTCTACGATCTTGACCACGGTGAGCACCTGTTTTTCTCCTAATCTCATATCGATTGATCTCCTATCTCCTTTTCAGGGCATCCTGCCGTAAACAGACTGTACCCGGTATTTCAATATATCTCATCCAGCTCTGGCAGAGCCGCCCGATCTTACATCTCATTTTAATCTAAAGTATCACAAGAAGAATGTCAATGCTATAGTTCAAAGAGGCTCATCTGACGAAAATCTGCTTCCTTTTTCCTTTCCACCGCTTTCTCCCATTGTATGTACCCTTCCGGCAAAATATCCTCTCCGGCTTCTTTGCTCCCGGTTTTCAATTCTTCCAGGAATTCTGACAGTTCACCCGAAGACGTGATGACCAGTTCTTCTTTTGCTCTGGTCATCCCCACATAAAATAAACGTCGCTCCTCTTCCTTATCTGAAGGATGTTTCTCACTTTCCAGCGGGATCAATCCATTTACCGTCCCGCAGATGAATACGGCCGGGAACTCCAGACCTTTTGAACCGTGGAGGGTCATCAATGTCACTGCCTCTGAAATATATTTTTTGTTTCCGCACCGTTTGAAGTCGCTCTCCACACCCAGCTCCAGGGCACTCAGGAACTCCTCCGTGCTCCTGTAAAACACAGCCATTCCCGCTAACTGACGGATCGCCTGATCCTCTCCCAGATCCATTTCTGCGATCCATACCTCCAGAAATTTCTGCGGTTTCTTCTTATTCCAGGATGGTCTCAGTTTTTCCGCTGTATTCCTGATCAGTTCCTCCGTCATGTCATTCCACGGAAGCTTCCAGATCAGCCTGGCACACTCCTGAGCTGCCGCCAGATCCCCTCCATCCCGCAGATAGCGGAAGAAACAGAGGGTGCCCTGAACAGAATCCGCCTGAAGGAACTCTTCTCTGCCTGCCACGATATATGGGATTCCTTCTTTTTTCAGACAGTTTTCCAGGAGACGCGCCTGATGGTTTGTCCGGTACAAAACAGCAATATCGCCGAAGCTCCTGACCTTTCTGTCCCCGTTTTCCCACGCCTCTCTGTGGGCTTCCAGCATACCCACGCCTCCTGCCATGCGGCCGATCTCCTTCACAATAAAAATGCCTTCCGCCAGAGAGCTTCCCGCCTGTACAATGCGTACGGGCACATTGCCCGGACAATTGGGATGAAGGCTGCCCTGTCTGTCCATCACTGCCTCGGCAGCAGAAATGATCTGAGGCGAAGAACGATAGTTCTCTTTCAGTTTAATAACTTCCATGTCCTGATATTCTACTCCCAGTTTTTCAAAGCAATTCGCGTCCGCTCCGCGAAAACCATAAATGGACTGATCCGGGTCTCCAATAACAAAAAGCTCCTGGCCGAAGCTGTGCCAGATCTGTATCAGCCGCCGCTGAATGGGATTGATGTCCTGGAATTCGTCCACAAGAAGATATCTGAATCTCTTCTCCCAGCCAGACTGTACATTTCCGCCCTCAATAAGCTCTGCGGTACAGAGGAGAAGGTCATCAAAATCGTACAGCTTCTTTTCTGCTTTTAATTGTTCATAGCGCTCACAGGCCTGCTGCCAGACCGCCTTTTCTGCCTCTCCCGTATCCTTCATCTCCCTGTCAGCGATTCCTGACTTCTGCCGCGACACACGTTCAAGAAACTCCTTGATACTCATCGTTTCCCCGGTCTCTTCCATCGCCCGTTCTGCCAGTTCCCGAAGCTCTGCCTCTCCCGCCAGAAAAAAGTCCTGTCCCTGAATTTTCAGGAAATCCAGGCAGACTGCATGGAAGGTGCCGATCGCCATCATCCTGCCCGCTGATCTTTTTCCCGTCTCTCTGACAATCCTCTCCCTCATCTCAGCAGCCGCCTGGTTCGTAAATGTAACTGCCGTGATCTCGGAAGGGCGGACTCTGCGATTTTCAAGGAGATATTTCAGACGGGATACAAGGGTTTTTGTCTTCCCTGTGCCCGGTCCTGCTTTGACAGCGATCCGTGCCGCTCCTGATGTGACCGCCCGGAGCTGTTCCGGATTCAGGGCGGCAGCCTGCGCGTTATGGCTTTCCAGCAGAGGCTCTCCGTTCTCCTGCTCTTTCCCTCTCTGCGGCTGCACAGAGCTGTCCTCAACGATCTTATTCTCACCGGTCGTCCCCGCGCCGATCATATCAAAGAAACTCATCTGCCCTTCTGTATTTTCCAGCTCGTTCGTACTGAACAGGCGGATCACTCCATACTCTCCATCAAATCCCGGAATGCGCTCCACCTGTCCGTCCCGAAGCCTCCGGATCCCTTCTGCGATTCTTGTACCGGACACCCGGCGGATATCCTCAGTCGGAAGCATTCTCAATATCTCAAACTCCGCGCCCAGCTCTGAAAGCATGTGCACATACTCCTTCTCTGCCTTTTTACTTACAGGAGAACATCCCATGGACGCTGCGATCACCTCCGGAAGCGGCACAAGGCTCTCGAATGCTTTTGCATCCTGCCGCACATAGCCCTCCGGGCGGTCCGCAAGTTCCTCCACCCGGTGGGATACGCCGATCGTGATCCTGCGTCCGCACACCGGGCAAACTCCGTTGTATTTCATTGTATCAGAAGGGGACAGGCAGAGATTGCACTTCCTATGCCCATCCATATGGTATTTCCCTTCCTCCGGGAAAAATTCGATGGTGCCATACAGCCCTTTTCCCATCTGTATCGCCTGCGAAAGCCCTTCATAGGACATAGGGATATCCAGAAGATTTGCCTCCCGCCCCAGTTTTGCCGGAGAATGGGCATCCGAATTCGACACAAGCTGGAATCGGTCCAGCGCAGACACCCTCCAGTTCATGGGCGGATCGGAAGACAGCCCGGTCTCTACGGCATGAATATACGGAGTCAGATCCCCAAAACACTCCTCCACTGTATCAAACCCTGAAAATGCGCCAAACATTGAAAAATGCGGCGTCCAGATGTGCGCAGGCACATACATCGACGAAGGGCAGAGCTCCAGTGTGATCTCCAGAAGATCATGGCAGTCCAGTCCCAGAATCGGACGCCCGTCAGAATGGATATTTCCGATCTGTTCCAGTTTATTCGCTATCCTCTCTGCATCCTCAAGCCCAGGCAGGATGATCACGCTGTGGACCTTTCTCACCTTCTCATTCTTCTTATAGATGGAACTGATCTCACCGGTAACGACAAAGCGGGGAATCATCTCTCCTGGCACGCTGTCGTCTCTGATCCGGTATTCTTCCTTCAGCACATACAGACCATCCTCCGCGGGCGTCAGCTTCTCTGCCAGTTCCTCCCTCCATGCCGGGTGGGTAAAGTCGCCTGTGCCAACGATATGGATACCCTTTCTTCTCGCCCAGAGATCCAGATGCTCGGGCGTACACTCCTTGCTGGTCGCCCGGGAATACCGGGAATGGATGTGCAGATCCGCTATGTACATATTATGCTACCTTCTCTTTCTTGCTTAAGTTTTTTGTATATACCATCGTTCTAACCTTGCCCCCATATGGGGTTTCCTGACTCAGCAGTTCTTCCGCCACCTGGAGATCCGTCCAGTCGGGATGCGCTCCATTCAGTTCCAATGTTCTCTCCACCTCTTCACGCTCTGCCTCCAGCCTGTCGCGCTCTTCCATCTTCATATAACTCACTCCTTTCTCATTGTATTTCACATCGTACGCCTGTGAATACCAGCTGAACCAGCCTTGAAATAAAGATGAATTTGAAACTGATATTTTGATCCCCATGACCGGGGATCAGGTGGACTTCATCATAACATATCAGGGCAGAAAAAACTATGGGCAGTTTTACTCAAACAACCCATAGCAATTTTGTACATTCTGCAGTTTTAGTATTATATGAAAAATAAGCCGCCATGATATTCCATCAGACGATTTCTTTCACTGAACTGATATTATCGATCCGTAGTATTTTTACTACTGTCTTCT
>CALWFS010000046.1 GCA_944377705.1 uncultured Mediterraneibacter sp.
GGATTCAGCGCCGGTGACGAACCGGATGGATCCGCGAAGTTCTTTGCAACTGCATTCCAGAATGCAAAGATCAAAGAAGAGGTAGAGAAACTTTTAAATGAAAGAGACGGGCTTGCGCTCGGTATCTGTAACGGATTCCAGGCTCTGATCAAGCTGGGGCTGGTACCTTACGGAAAGATCGTGGGACAGGCAGAGGATGCCCCGACCCTGACGTATAATACAATCGGACGTCATATCTCAAAGATGGTATATACAAAGGTGGTGACAAACAAATCCCCATGGCTTCAGGAAGCAGAACTTGGCGGTGTGTACACAAACCCGGCGTCACATGGCGAGGGGCGTTTTGTGGCGAGCGATGAGTGGCTTGACCGTCTGTTTGCCAACGGCCAGGTGGCAACACAGTATTGTGACCCGGAGGGCAATATGAGTATGGACGAGGAGTGGAACGTAAATGGCTCCTACCGTGCTGTCGAGGGAATCACCAGCCCGGACGGCCGTGTTCTCGGAAAGATGGCGCATTCAGAACGCCGTGGTGATTCCGTAGCAGTCAATATCTATGGTGAGCAGGATCTGAAAATATTTGAATCAGGAGTAAAATATTTTAGATAATCTGCGGGATGCAGAGAATGATGTGGGTGGTGCCACAAAGGATTGTTGCAGGAATAGTGGAAGAAAATGTAAGAAAGGCCCGTCGGACCGGCTTTACAGCTGGCTCGGCGGGTCTTCTATGGTATATGTATTGCTGTCGTAACATTTCATTTTTTAGCAATACACTTTTTTGACGTTTTCCAATCTGGCAGACATATTTCTCAGCAGAAGGTCAGCCACTGTAAGAGCGACCATTGATTCTACGACAACGACTGCCCTCGGGACGATCACAGGATCGTGTCTGCCAAGGACTTTGATTTCGGCATTTTCGTGATTAATGTCCACAGTATGCTGCGCCCTGGCAATGGAGGATGTGGGCTTTATGGCAGCACGGAGGATGAGACGGGAACCATCGCTCATCCCGCCCAGTGTTCCTCCGGCGTGATTTGTTTCCTTGAGCACAGCTCCGTTTTCAGAGTAGAACGGATCATTGTTTTTGCTCCCTCTGGATACTGAAGCGGAAAAACCGTCCCCGATTTCCACCCCTTTTACTGCTCCGATGGACATGACAGCGTGTGACAGGAGAGCGTCCAGCTTATCAAAGACGGGCTCACCCAGACCTGCCGGAAGTCCGTCAGCAATGCATTCTACGACACCTCCGCAGGAATCGCACTCTGCCATCAGGGATGAGATGTACTCACCGGCATTTGATGCTGTGGCATTGCTTGGCATGTAGAGAACATTTTCCGTGATCTCGGACATACAGTAGTCTTTCTCCGGTATGGAGAAAGGCCCGATCGCTTTTGTATATGCCTGTACATGAATGCCGAGCTCCTTTAAGAGCAGGGAAGCTACCGCGCCTCCAGCTACGCGCCCGATCGTCTCGCGGCCTGATGAGCGCCCGCCGCCTCGATAGTCGCGAAAACCATACTTTTCTGTAAACGGATAGTCCGCATGCCCGGGCCGGAACAAAGAGGCAATGTTCCCATAATCCCGGGAACGCTGATCCTGATTGCGCACAACAAGGGAGATTGGAGTACCGGTCGTTTTTCCTTCGAATACACCGGAGAGGATCTCCACCGAATCAGATTCATTGCGTTTTGTAGTATATTTGCTCTGTCCGGGCCTCCTTCTGTCGAGGAAACTCTGGATATCAGCCTCAGAGATAGAAATTCCTGCGGGGCAGCCGTCGATCACGACCCCGATCCCGGGACCGTGGGACTCTCCCCATGTGGTGATGCGAAATATTGAGCCAAATGAAGAACCGCTCATAGATAAACTCCTTTCTATTCCTGTATGGAATGACACGATTTGATTATATACATTACACTCCCCGGAGGGAGATCAGGTACAAAAACATAATCATTATATAGGATGGCAGAGGGTCTTGACAAGAAAAATGCAACCTTTTTTCTCCATAATATGTCTAATTTATAATGGAAAGCATGCGAAGAATCAAAATGTAACAGTTTTTAAATAGTTTTTAAGTTTTTATGAATGGACAATAATTTTCTGTACTTTTTTGAATATTCGTACTATAATGTTGCCGTAATATAAGGAAAGAGATGGGAAGGCTGATGAGCAAGAAAAGAAAACAGTCAGATATACATCGGGAAGATATAGAAATCCTCAGTGAAGATGGGTTTGAAGATGTTACAGATGAAGATGCTGCAGACCGTTTTGCTGAAGAAGCGTCAGGAAGGGAAGAGGAAGACGCAGAATCGGATACACAGATGCCGGGTGAAAATCCGGATTTAAGGGGAGAAACGGAGAAAGAAGATATTCTTGATAATAACGATACCCTTGAGGAAGAAGATACAGTGGAAGAAAGTCTTGAAGTTGATCCGGAGGAAGGAGTTTTGGATAAAGAGGAGAAGAAAAGAAGAAGGAGAAGGCGAAGGAGAAAGGCAGAAAAGAATACAGAAGAAAGGAAAAGCCTTGGGAAAAAGCCTTGGATCATCGCAGGGAGTATCGTAGGCGGACTCCTTGTGATCTATCTGGGGATATCTGCTTTTTTTATCGGACATTTTTTCATAAATACTACAATAAACGGGAAGGATTTTTCCGGGAAATCGGTAGAAGATGTTGAGAATTATCTGAAGGAACAGGTCAAGGATTATGAACTTGAACTGATTGAGCTGAACAATGAAACGGACGTGATCAAAGGGGAAGATATCTCTCTGGTCTACAAAGAAGATTCCAGCGTGGAGGAGGCATTGAAGAAGCAGCAGCCGCTCCTGTGGGTAACTTCGCTGTTCTCAAAATCCAGCCGGAATGTGAATATCCAGGTGAGTTATGATGAGAATGCGCTGGACGAAAAGATCCAGTTGATCAAGGCTGTCACACAGGAGCAGACAGAACCGGTTTCCGCATATCCGAAATTTGACGGGGAATCCTTTGTAATAGAGCCGGAGGTCTACGGAACTGCGGTTAATATGGAGGCGCTCAACGAAAAGATCAAAGAGCATATCACAGAGTTCAATCCAACGCTGGACATGCTTGAGGAGGAGTGCTATAAGCTCCCGAAATATACTTCGGAATCACCTGAGGTACAGGCAGCATGCGATACAATGAACCAGTACTGTAAGGCAAGTATCACTTATCCTATGACGGAAAATGTTGTGGTAGATAAAACTCTGATCTCCACATGGCTGACCTATGATGAAAATATGCAGGTGACCTTTAATGAAGACGTGGTCAGAGAGTGGATGCGGAATTTTGGCGCGACTTATGATACAGTGGGAAAGACGAGGACAATTACATCGCCGAATGGAAAAACAGTTGAAGTTTCCGGAGGAACCTATGGCTGGTCTATTGACGAGGAGACAGAAACCAAGAATCTGATCAACAGCATCAAGAACGGGGAAGTGGCGACGAGAGAGCCGGCTTACGCGCAGACAGCGGCATCTCATTCCGCTCAGGACTGGGGGAGCACTTTTATCGAAGTGGATCTTTCTGCTCAGCATATGTGGTATATTGTAGACGGTTCCATTGCGTTCCAGGCGGACGTGGTGACCGGTCTGCCTACACCGGACAGGGCGACTCCAGCGGGAGTCTATTCCATTCTCTATACGGAAAGGAATGCGACTCTGGTAGGAGAGAAAGACCCAGCGACAGGACAGCCGATCTACCGGACGCCGGTATCTTACTGGATGCCGTTTACCTGGCAGGGACACGGATTCCATGATGCCACCTGGCAGCCCGCATTTGGCGGGAATCTGTATCAGAGCCTTGGCTCACATGGCTGTGTGAATATGTCATACAGTGACGCGGGGACACTCTTCGGAATGATCAGTGCAGGGACACCGGTTGTTCTCCATTATTGATAATAAATCTGAGCGCAGTGAATAACGAATACGAGGTTGACAGGCATGTACGAACTGCTGAAAAAAGACGGCAAGGCAAAACGTGGACGCTTTCGCACAGTCCATGGCACGATTGAGACTCCGGTATTCATGAATGTGGGGACAGCGGCTGCGATTAAGGGCGCTGTATCCACAGATGATCTGAGAGAGATCAAGACACAGGTAGAGCTTTCAAATACATATCATCTCCATGTAAGACCCGGAGATAAAATAATAAAGGAGCTGGGTGGGCTGCACCGGTTCATGAACTGGGACAGGCCGATCCTTACAGATTCCGGCGGATTTCAGGTATTTTCCCTGGCCTCCCTGCGGAAGATCAAGGAAGAGGGAGTGCATTTTCATTCTCATATTGATGGAAGGAAGATCTTTATGGGACCAGAGGAAAGCATGCAGATTCAGTCCAATCTTGCTTCCACAATCGCAATGGCTTTTGATGAGTGCCCGTCCAGCGTGGCGGAGAAAAAATATATCGCAGATTCCGTAGAACGCACTACGCGCTGGCTGAAGCGCTGTAAAGAGGAGATGGCAAGGCTGAACTCCCTGCCGGATACGATCAATCCTCATCAGATGCTTTTCGGGATCAACCAGGGAGGTATCTGCGAGGATATCCGTATTGCGCATGCGCAGCAGATCACGGAACTGGATCTGGATGGCTACGCTGTGGGAGGTCTTGCAGTGGGAGAGAGTCATGAGGATATGTACCGTATTCTTGACGCGGTAGTTCCCCATCTGCCGGAGAATAAACCTGCTTATCTTATGGGAGTTGGGACGCCGGCCAATATCCTGGAAGCGGTGGACAGAGGGATTGATTTTTTTGACTGTGTGTATCCGACAAGGAATGGAAGACATGGACATGTGTACACAAACCAGGGTAAGCTGAATCTGTTTAATGCAAAATACGAACTGGATGACAGACCGATCGAAGAAGGCTGCGGATGTCCTGCATGCAGGAGTTACAGCCGCGCTTATATCCGGCATCTTCTCAAGGCAAAGGAAATGCTTGGGATGAGGCTGTGCGTGCTTCACAATCTGTATTTTTATAATACAATGATGGAAGAAATCAGAGACGCCATCGAGGCGGGAGAATACCAGACCTATAAAAAGCGGAAGCTGGAAGGGATGCTCCGGGGAGAGTGATATGTATCGGAATTGATGCGGGAGAGGGACTCGGGTTCATAGGAATTTCTTAAAATGCCTCTTGAAGATTGTACGTTTTTTGTGTATAGTAATCTTATTGTGTATAGAAAGTTAGGAGGAAATAATATTATGGGTGAATTATTGACCATGGTTCTTCTCTGGGCTGTCGTGATTGGTCTGATGTGGTTTTTACTTATGCGTCCTCAGAAGAAGGAGCAGAAGAGGATTCAGGCGATGCTGGCATCTATGGAAGTCGGCGACACAGCTCTGACAACGAGCGGATTCTATGGAGTGATCATTGATATCACAGACGATGACGTGATCGTGGAATTCGGAAACAATAAAAACTGCCGTATTCCTATGCAGAAGGCGGCGATCGCTCAGATTGAAAAGCCGAATGCTGAATGAGCAGAATAGAAACATGATTATTGCCGGAAGGAAATCCTTCCGGTTTTTTTGTTATCAAATCGTATAAAGATATACAAATTATCTCCTGAAGAATAAAAACGTATAAAACTTTAGAAGTCCCCCGAGGATTCGACGAATTCTTCAGAATGACTGTCATATATTTATTGTGTGGGCTTTAAGAGAAATATACGCAATAAGGGAGGGAGATAATATGGATAAGAGAAATCTTTGGACAAGGGCTCTGGCTTTCACGCTGGCAGTAGTGATGATCCTGAGCAGCCAGGCTGTATCCTCCATGGGAGGAACACTCAGCCTCAAAGAAAGTCAGCAGCAGGACAACCTTTCCGGAGATGAAGATCAGGAGAACACCGGGGATGAACCGGATACAAGATCCGATCTGCCAGCTGAGCAGCCGGATGTGAAAGATGCAGCCAAGCCGGCTGATCTGAGGGACGAGGCGACATACATCCGTGTTACAGGTGAGAGCGGGGTCCTTCCGGCTGATACTGTTATGACAGCAGAGCCGCTTACCGAGGACAGGCTGCCGGAAGGAGCAGCGGACGCGGTAGACAGGGCTTTAGCGGAGGAAAACCTGACAGCACAGGACAGAGCATTTTACGACATCAGCTTGAACGGCAAACAGCCATCCGGCACGGTCCGGGTGTGGCTCCCCGTCCCTGATGAGTGGGATGGCGTGCTGGACGCATGGTACATTGACGATGAGGGAAATGTTCAGAATCTTGATGCGCAGAAGTACAATGCGGAGGAAAAGAGTGAGGACGGTCAGAGATACTATGTATTTAATACAGATCATTTCAGTATCTATGGGATGACAGTCTCCAGTGAGGAAGCGCTGACTGTTTCCGTTTCTTCTAATAGAGAGTCCGCTTTCATCGGTGATCAGGTCATTCTGAACGGTACTGTGTCAGAAGAAGGCGCTGCCCTGCAGTGGCAGTATAAGACAAAAGATGGTGACTGGCAGAACATTGAAAGCGCCAATTCTCCAAGTTACTCTTTCGCATACTCAACAGAGAATGAAGAGTATGAATATCGTCTTCAGGCGACGCTGGGAGAGCGGACGGTGTATTCAGACAGTCTGACGATCACGAGGCGTCTTACCCTGAGAGAAACGGTGGAATTATATTATGGAAAGAACGGGACTCAGGATACGGCAAACGTCTCCGTACGGCTTGAGGAAGCGGGAACCAGCTTTAAGGCCGGAGACACGGTCACCATGATGATCTCCTATCAGCTGCAGGCAGCGGCTCTCTTTAATTACGGAGATCAGTCGGTTCCCATGTTCGATACATATAATGACACAGAGATCAAGTTCAGACTTCCGGCGGGAATGAGCCTTTCACTGGATGCGGACGCAGCATTGGACAATGTGAAGCTTGAAGGGCCTACAGAGGACAATGTATATACTTTTGTGCTCAACAAGAGTATCAACTCGTCGTCAGATGGAGCCGGCAGTTTCCTTGTTAATGTAAAGATTGAAGATAACGGAAAGCTGGAGGCAAATCATAGATTTGATTTTGGAGAAACAGAGGATTTCCTCAAGATTGAGACGAAGTTTAATATTAATGGAGCGGAGGATGATTGGCCGGAAGAGTTAAAGACGGTTACAAAAGAAATATCCACAGAAAGTCCGGCTCCGGTCATAACGTCTGCTACGGATGATGAGTGGATGATAGAGAAAACAGCAGACGGCTATACTGTATCAGAGGATAGGACGACCGTGACGGTCCGCTATAAGCTGGCAGCCGGCCTGAAAGGCACAGACGGAAAGATCGTGACAAACCAGCAGACATATGGGCGGGTCGGGCGTGTACCTTTTGACGGAAACGTGGTGCTCACTGATGTGCCGACAGTAAACGACCGGGAAGGCAATCCGATCCAGTATACAAAGATCACGGTAAAGACATCGGATGGGACAGTGGTTCAGGCATCCGATAACGGGACTTATGTGCTCCCCATTGAAAAATGCGGCGATCATAAGGTGAGCGGCGTTGATGCAGATGCGCCGTATTATTCCGCATACACAGTGGATGTAGAATATCCTGCGGAGAAATTTATTGCAAGGTACAGCGATGCGGATCAGAATCCGCTGACAGTGAACAACAGCGCGGATCTCGCTTATCGCCTTAAGGGGATCAACGAGGATAAGACAAGCCATTCAGACGCGGAGCAGGAAGTGAACGAGGTGATACCGCCTGCAATGCTTACGATCAACAAATATATCGTAAACTATGCGGATGGAAGCAGCAGTCTCTATACAGCAGAAAAATTCCCGGCAGGCGATCCGGTCAGCGGGCCGGTCACATTTAAGATAGAAGGCAAAGGCGGGAAGGTTCCCACATTATATAAGAAGAATGCTGACGGCACATATACTCCTCTGAAGGTGACAGATGGTCTTGTGACTATCGACCCGGCGGATGCAGCAGGTGCGGAATTTGTGTGGAAGGACGGGGCTGTCACTGTATATCTGGATGCCGGCACTTATGTCGTATCAGAGACGGATACCCTGCCGTCCAATACAGTGAAGATCACGGCGGATGAAAATGAAAAAAATAACGCGGCGGATAAGGAAGTCACTATTGCAGAAGGGGGCAGCGGGACAGCTGATTTCTATAACAGGGAGATTCTTGGGAGTATCAGTATTGACAAAAAAGGAAAAGTAAACGGTGTGGAGAGCGACCTGATGGGAGCTGCATTCGGTCTGTATCGTGATGCAGAATGTACAGACCTGATCGCAAGCGAAGATACGGACAATCAGGGAAATCTGACATTTGACCGTCTTACATACGGCACCTATTATGTAAAAGAGATTTCAGCGCCAACAGGATATATCAAGGATAAGACAGTTTATCCGATCACACTGACATCTGAAGACACGGAACAGGCTGTAAAAAGCGTTAATCTTTTCAACAACGCATATGTTAAACTTCAGAAAAAGGTGCTTGACATTGATTCAGGTAAATTTGTGGATGTAGGTGCAGCAGACTACCAGCTTTTTGCGGAGAGGTTTACTCTCCAGAGAAAAGCGTCTGACACTGACGACTGGAATAATGTAGAGATCGGAATGAGCCTGGGGCAGGACGGAACGATCGCGAGAAATCTTCCGGCATATGACGGAAACGGGAATCTCTATACTTACCGTTTCGCAGAAAAACTGCCTGATGGATGGCACGGAGCTGACGAGACAGCTGAGTACGGGGAGCGGATCCTCTATTCCGGAGAGTTTACTCTGGAAAAGAATATAGGAAACAGTTTAAATGATGCGGTTTTGATTGAGATGCAAAACTGGCGGAATGGAAGCATTGACCTGACCAAAAAATTCTGGAATGCAGGCTCAGGCGGGATGACGGTCAACAACTCAGATACCCTCACCGCGTCCTTTGACCTATACTACAGGGAGGGCGGCAGTACGGATTATAAGAAGTATAACACAGATCCCTATATTGTTCCGGCGGGAAAAACGGTTTCTATTACGGATCTGCCTCGCACTGCCGGTACGTCAGACAGATACTACTATCTTGTGGAGACTTCTTCGACAGAAGGATATGTACTTTCCGAGAAGACACAAGGATTTGACGGCAATAACGATGCAGAGAAGACAACCATTAATGTGAGCGGACAGAGTCTGACTGCCTACGGGCCGTTCAATTTTACAGAGGGCGATGACATCCGGCTAAAGCAGTCTATCACCCTTGATAACGTGGAACAGAAAGTCCCTGTTGTCGTTAAGAAGGTAAACTCCTACACCGGCGGATTCGTAGACGGTGCAGAATATACGATCTATGAATATGACGAAAACGCGCCGGGTCATAAGGGAGCAGAAGCTGTAAACAATACTGCAATACCGTCCGAAGGATCTCTTGTAAAACTGGATCCGGGGAAAAAGTATATTGTGGAAGAGTCCAAAATACCTCAGGGATATGAGGATGTCACAGAAAACCGGATCATCGACCTGGAAGAGATTAAGACGGTTGACACAGATACAAAAGCAAGGACAGTAACGCTGAAGAACCGCCCGGATCCGAAGATTACCATTGAGAAAAAGCTTAAATCATCGGATGGTAAGGAAAGTGTAACATCAGGTGTGGTCTTTGGCGTTTATACAAAGGATGGCAGCACATTTACACCAGCGGAGGGGTATGACGGACAGTCCTTGAAGCTGAGTTCAGGAAGCCGGGTCCAGCTTCCGGCAGGCACCTATTATCTCAAGGAAGAAGAGCCGGCAGGCGTCCTGGATCCGTCAACATTTGAATCCCTGTATAGTGGGTATGACCACGAATACAAGGATGGTTCCTACTATTTCGGACCTTATACAGTCGAAAATCAGCAGGATGTCCAAGACCTCGGCACCATCGTCAATTATTCCGAAAAGGGAGAAGTGCGCGTCACAAAGTACAGAATGACATTGGGAGGGACGAAAGAGGCTCTTCCGGACGCGGAGATCTCAATCTATCGAGAAGGGGAGGATATGCCGGTCCAGACACTGAAAAGTGCGAAGGATACAGGATATGTGACATTCAAAGATCTTCCGATCTATAATGAAGCGGGAGAGAAGATCACATATGTCATCAGGGAGACAAAAGCTCCCGTTGGATATACGGCAAGCGAAAAAGAATGGAAAGTCCGGCTTTCCGCAGGACAGCAGGTGACAACGGATATCGAGGGCAGCAAGCTGGAAATCATCAACCAGCCGGAGACGTCCCTGCGTGTCAGAAAGGTTTACTACAATATCTGGGAGAATCAGTTTACGCATAAAGAATATCTCCTGCCCGGAACAGAGATCGCTTTATACCGTCTGAACGGGGATGTATATGAGTTCGTAGAGAGTCAGACAACAGACTCCATCGGAGAGGTGGTATTCACCGGACTTACACAAAAAGATGAGTACGTGGCTGTTGAAGTGTCCATCCCCGGCGGAGAGGCGTATAAGTACCTGGAGCCGGTCAATAAAAAAGAATATCTGGAAAAAGTAAATGGCGAGTGTCCTGCAACGATTGCAAAAGGGGATATCGATAAGTATAATATCGTAACGAAATCTGCCAATACGGTTGATGACAACCCCCAGTCGGAGCAGACAGGCAGGCTGACGAATGTGGAGAACTGGGCTCAGCTCAGGGTCGAGAAATTTGCAATAGGAGCAGAAGGGAAGGATGATGCGGGAAAGAGGCGCGAGCTCAACAATGCGGAGTTCGAACTTTACCAGCAGATCGTGGATCCTAAAGTCGGAACAGAGCTTGCATTTGACAGCAGCGATCCGAATACGACTCTGGTCGGCAGCTACACAAGCGGTACTCTTTACGATACAAATGGGATCCGGCAGGATGGATATTTTGCCACAGACATCTTAAAGTCTGCCGACAATGTGGTGTACTGGCTCGTGGAGAAAACTCCGGGAATCGGCGGCATAATCAGGCCTGAAAATGCCATCACCCTGATAAGGCGCAGCGGTACGGCCTATACTAATAAAAGCACATATGAAGGTAAAACTTGTACAAATTGGGCAGAATATCAAGACAATATGCTGACGGATATTTCCGTTGAAAATGATCCTGCATATGGCGGAGGCGGCGAGCGTTTCTCCACAGTGAGGATCGCAAAGTGGGCGGGAAGCTACACGGAAGACGGAGAAAAAGTCCATACATACACACCTTTGGGCAACGCTTCCTTTGATCTGTATCTGGCAGCAGATGACGGAACCCTCGTTGAGAAGATCGATACGCTGACCACGGGTCTTGATAACGACCTGAGTGAAGGGAAAGGGACAGTGCCATCCAGCGCGCTGGCTTCCTCTAAGGCGTTCTCATGGACAGCGCTGACATCAAAGTATCAGGGCGATACCAACATGTACAGCCGAATCTTCCAGACAGATGAAAATGGCAGCAGTTATGCCCGCGTGGCGCTGGTGGAGACAGACGCTCCGGATGGTTATACAAGAGACGGAGCAGCTTATTATATGTATATGTTCTTCCGTTTCGAAAAGGATCCGGAGGATCCGTCAAACAGCCTCACGACAGAGTCATTTAACGATGTATTTTATATAAAAGATAAGGATTCCGAGGTCAAACTGGCAGAAGATCAGGAGGACATCGTATGGGGCCTTTATGCCACAGAGGAGAACGAAACCGGAGGATATGATAAGATCAATATTTCAGACGCTCCGGAAGGTGCGTCACAGGGACAGTACCGTCTGGTAAACTGGCCGGTAGACAATTTTGCCGTCACAGTGAGAAAATACGGTTACGAGCCGGCAGAAAACGGGAATACGGGCATGACCTCCGAGGAACTGGACGCTTACTATTCCACGGGCATGCATAACGACCGGGTACCTCTGGGAAACGTGACCATGCGTCTGGAACGTATGATAGACGGCTGCTGGGAGACTTATGCATATAACACTTACGATGGCCCGAAAACAGATGGTCTCTTTACGACAGACAGGAACGGATATTTTGCATTCCCAAGAGGTCTTGACATCGGTCAGTACAGGATCGTGGAAGTGACGCCGAATACAGAATATGAAAACATCTACGACCTGGAAACTGCAGGTGAAAATTCTGATTATACAGGTGATGATGCCCACAGCCAGGCGGCATACTACTTTGACGTGACCGCGGACAATGTGGATATCAGCATGTATAATCCGAAGAAACTGACCCTGAATATCCGTTCCTGTCTGTCGTAAAGAGACCATCTGT
>CALWFS010000047.1 GCA_944377705.1 uncultured Mediterraneibacter sp.
GCAGATCCGCGCTCTGCGAATTTCCTCGGGCCTGGGCAGACCGTCCAGAAACGCATCCATAGTAGTGATTACAGTGACAGAGGCTCCCTCCTCTTTTTCGATCAGCGCCCGGAGCACCTGCATCCTCTGATCAGTCAGTACCGTTCCCTTGATATCCGCATAGTAAAAAAGCAGATCCCTTGCGGGATACAAATAGACATCGTCTGTGAAGAGCCTGTACTCTTCATACGCCTTCTTTGCCTTTTCCTCACTGGAAAAAGCGATGACTCTGTACTCACAGCCATCGCCAAGCGCATACATCAGATGAGTCTTCTGTGAATTGGTACACCCTGCCACCTGTATGATACCGTTTCCTTTTTTTCTGTCATACAATAATTCCTGATAGTCCGCAAGTTCTGCGAGCGGTTCCAGTAAAGCCTGCATGGTTCTTATCTCTTCCCTTTATTCTTTCTTTTTCCGGTTAAATTCATTCATCGCTTCATCCATCTGTCCCGATACGATCAGCTCCGCCGCGTGGACTGCATTGTCATAACCCGCATCCATCAACTCTCTCTCCGTCTTTGAAAAATGTCCGAGCACATAGTCCGCAAGGTCATATCCTTTCGGCTTTTCGCCCACTCCCATCTTGATCCGCGGGAATACCTGCGTCCCAAGATGAGCAATAATATTTTTGATCCCATTGTGTCCCCCCGCGCTTCCTTTTGCGCGGATGCGAAGCTGTCCCACATCCAGGCTGATATCGTCATAGACTACAAGAAGCTCTGTCTCTTCATCCACCTTATAATAATCCACAAGGCTGCGTATGCTCTCCCCGCTTAAATTCATATATGTCTGCGGCTTTGCCAGGACCACCTTCTGACCTTCAATGATCCCTTTTCCGATATACGCCCTGTGTTTCTTTATGTCCACCGCTATATTATATTTCTCCGCAATCCGGTCTATTACATCAAAGCCTGCATTATGCCTTGTACCCTCATACTGTCTGTCAGGGTTCCCAAGTCCTGCTATAATAAACATTTTCTGTCCGTCATCCTTCCTGTCTTTTTTCTGCGTGCCGCAGCTTCCTCTGTCTTAAGACAGCGTCCTTTCTTTTCCGCACAAGCTATTTTACAGCATCCTTTCCTGTTTGTCACGCAGAGGCTATGAATATTTTCCTTTTTCCGGTCATACACTTATAAAAAACGGACCGCCGTGAAACCGGCAGCCGAATCGACCGGGAGGTAACTCTATGAGTTCCAGAACAAAAATTGTTGTCCTGCACATGAAGGAGATCATTTATACTGCCATCTTTGCGGCACTCGGGATCCTGCTCATCATCCTTCTTATTATCATGTTCCGTCCTGACAAGGATGCAGGCAGCGCGGATACGGGGAAGCAGTATACTCCGGGGACCTATACATCTACCCTTACATTAAACAACACGAACCTGGAGGTAGAAGTATCCGTGGACAGCTCGCACATTAATTCCATCAGATTCTCCAATCTGGATGAAACCGTAACCACCATGTTCCCGCTCATCCAGCCCGCCATAGAAGATATCGCCGAGCAAGTGTATGAGACACAATCCTTAGACGATATCTCCCTGTCTGAAGATGCGCCTTACACATCCCAGATCATACTGGACGCTATAAAAGAAGCCGTGGGAAAAGCCGCAGTTGAATAAACTGCGGCTTTTCCTGCGGCCCTCTGCCTCTCTCATATAAAGAGGATGCCCTGTCATCCTTCTACGATCAGGTATGTCCCGTCCGGGAGAGGGAACACCTCAGAAGCTTCCTCCAGCTCATCCGTAGTCATTCCATCCACGTCAACACCCTCTTCTTCAAAGTATTCTCTCACCTCGTCCAAGGAATCAACTACGACTGCCATGCAGTCCTCCAGGAAAGCCTCTGCTTCTTCCAGATTCTCTGCCACTGGCTCGTCAAAAAGCTTTTCCTGATCCCTCAAAAACGTCTTCAGGCAGATCTCGCTGTAATCACTCATGTACCTTCCTCCTCTCATCTATCATCTCAAGGATTTCCTTCGCAGAATCAGCGATTCTCACTTGACCTTCTCCCGCACTCTCCAACACTTCCCTGGGACGGAATCCCCAGGATACGAGCACAGTCTCCATACCTGCCGCTGCTCCTGTCGCCGCATCCACCTCGGAATCCCCGATATAGACTGTCTCATCCGGCGCTGCGCCAAATGTCCGGGCAATGGCAAGGGCTGCCATCGGATCCGGTTTTCTCGGCACCCCGTCTCTCTGCCCTCTCACTATATCAAACGTATCTTTTCCAAAGATCGTTTCCACTACATACACTGCCTGGCGGTCCGGCTTGTTAGAGAGAACACCCAGCTTCAGTCCCCTGTCTTTGAGGGCTTTTAAAAGCTTCGGAATCCCTTCATAAGGCTTCACATGATACGTGCAGTTGGCATCAAAGATACGCCTGTAAGCGGCAAATGCTTCATCAAAGCGGCTCATGTTTTCATCTCCGCCCGCACAAAGCGCCTTTTCGATCAGCACCTTTGCCCCGTTCCCCACAAACTGTCTGCACTGATCCTGCGTAATACCGGGGAATCCGATCTCTTTCATAGTCTCGTTGACTGAAAATGTCAGGGATTCCAGTGTGTCTGTCAGAGTCCCGTCCAAGTCAAATATGCATGCTTTATAGTCCATTGTATTGTTCTTCCTTTCGTCCATCTTCTCTTCTGTATGTTTTTGCGCGATCTGTTTTTTGTCCTCGGACAGCTTCAGTCCCCGAGAAGATACTTTCTCATAATCTTCAGGGCATTTTTCTTTTTACGGCTCACCTGTGCCTGTGAGATATTGATCTGCTCCGCCACTTCCATCTGTGTCTTGCCCTCAAAGAACCGAAGGGTAATGATATACCTCTCCCTTTCATTCAGCCTTTCCATGGCTGCTTCCAGAGAGAGCTCTTCCACCCAGTTTTCTTCTTTATTCTTCTTGTCACTTACCTGGTCCATCACGTACAGTGTGTCTCCGCCGTCGCTGTACACAGGCTCGTGCAGGCTGACAGGCATCTGGATCGCGTCCAGGGCGTAGACCACGTCTTCCTTTGAGATCCCGATCTCGTCTGCGATCTCCTGCACCGTGGGCTCTTTCATATGCTGGCGGATATAGCCTTCCTTGGCATAAATTGCCTTGTACGCCGTATCCCTCAGCGACCTGCTGACCCTCATGGGGCTGTTGTCGCGCAGATATCTCCGGATTTCCCCGATGATCATAGGCACCGCGTATGTGGAAAACTTCACAAGCCTTGTCGGGTCAAAATGATCCACTGCTTTCATCAGTCCAACACAGCCGATCTGGAACAGATCATCCGCATTCTCGCAGCTGCTCTCAAAACGTTTGATGACACTTAATACCAGCCTAAGATTTCCTTTAATATACTGCTCCCGGGCCTCCTCGTCCCCGGCTTTGATCCTCTCGAAGAGCTCCGCCTTTTCCTCTTCTTTTAAAAGCGGAAGCTTTGATGTATTCACTCCGCATAGTTCAACCTTGTTCACCATCATCCCAAGAATCCTCCTAAGCATTTTCTACTTAGAATGATTCTCACTCGGGCGGAAAGATATTCCGGGAGCAGGAAAATTTTATAAAGTTTTAGTCCTTGACAAAATTACATTCAGCTACTCATCCCACTTATCGGCAAGATTGTTGATCTGTGTTTCGAATTTTGCTTTATCCTTATTGGCAAGACCTTCATTGCGATAGATCACGTCAAGCAGCCGCTTTCCTGCCGCCACCAGACGGTCGAACGCCGAATCTGCCCTGCGCTGAGCCGGCTTCTTTGCCTTCACCGGGATCCTCACGCCCTCATTGACGATCTGGTTCGTCAAAAGGTCTGCCTCGCAGCAGGGATACGGAGCCCATGTGCTGTATCCGAATTTTTCTTTGACTGTCTGTGCAAATTCTTCAGTCACACTGTCCTCACCGTGGACCACAAACACTCTCTCAACCGGCGTCCGGAACGCTCCGATCCATTTCAGCAGACCGTTCATATCAGCATGCCCGCTGACACCGTGAAGGCTCTCGATCCTGGCGTGTACCTCGATGGGCTCGCCAAACAGCTTGATATTCTTCTCTCCTTCCAGAAGACGCCGTCCCAGGGTTCCGTTTGCCTGATATCCCACAAAGAGCACCGTACATTCCGGTCTCCAGAGATTATGCTTCAGATGATGACGGATACGCCCTGCATCGCACATTCCCGATGCAGATATGATCACTTTCGGCTTTTCGATAAAATTGATCATCTTAGAGTCATCACTTGTGGTCGAAGTATGCAGCCCAGGAAATACCAGGGGATTCACTCCTGAATTGACCAGTGCCATCGCCTCTTCGTCAAAGCAGTCTCTCATGTTCATGGTAAAGACCTTTGTCGCTTCAATGGCAAGCGGGCTGTCCAGATACACATCAAAATTTTCATATTCCGGGAGCAGGTTCTTTTCCTTGATCTCACGGATAAAATACAGCATTTCCTGAGTCCTTCCTACTGCGAACGAGGGGATCACCACATTTCCTCCCCGGTCGAACGTCTCCTTGAGAATCCTTGTAAACTCTCCGATATAGTCCGGCTTTTCCGCTGTGTGGATCCGGCTGCCATAGGTAGACTCCACCACTACATAGTCCGCTGCGTCCGTATAGGTCGGATCCTTGATGATGGGCTGATCCAGATTCCCCACATCTCCGGAAAATACGATCTTTTTTGTAACTCCGTTCTCTGTCGCCCAGACTTCGATGCTCGCTGAGCCGAGCAGATGCCCCACATCCGTAAACCGGATCTGGATACCGTCGCAGATCGTGATCCGTTCCCCGTACTGACATGGCACAAGCAGCTCAATGGCATCCAGGGCATCCTGCATCACATACACCGGCTCATACTCCGGCTGGCCGGCTCTTTTTCCCTTCCTGTTGCGCCACTCCGCCTCAAATTCCTGGATATGCGCGCTGTCACGCAGCATAATATTGCAGAGATCCGCTGTCGCGAACGTAGCAAAAATCTGCCCCTTAAATCCGTTTTTTGCAAGCCTGGGCAGCATCCCCGAGTGGTCGATATGCGCGTGGGTAAGGAACACATAGTCAACATCCTTCTCCGGAATCGGCAGTCCCGGATTCTCATACAGATCCGGTCCCTGCTCCATGCCGCAGTCGATCAGGATATTTTTCCCCGCCGCCTGGAGGAAATGGCAGCTTCCCGTAACTTCATGGGCAGCTCCGATAAAAGTAAGCTTCATAGTCTCACCCGCCCTTTTCACTTTTCTTCTATTGTACCATCCTTTTCCCAAAGATACATCTCTTTCTTTCCAAAACATTAAATCTTGATTTGCCGGAGATCCTTGAATTGAATAAATCGGACAAAAGCACCGAAGCAATATATCGAAGACGTATTTAGAGCGTGTGTGGGGGTGGGTGGCTTCGACTCCGCTCCATGAGGCAGGACAAACTACGAAATCCGGAACTATGCTAAAAGCAGAAATCAGCAGGGAGCAACTCGCCTTCGTCTCAAACAATCTCCCTGCTGATTTCAACGCATAATCCCAGATTTCTACTTTGTCCAAGCCTCATTCCGAAGTCACCTCAGTCACCCGCACACACGCTCTGAAAGGTTTTCGCAAAAGCGCTTCGCTGTTTTCTGGTTTTTCTCAAGCCGGAGGAAACCCCGGCAAATACAGGATTTCGAAGGTAAGGCGAAAGGGGAACTTCTCTGACGAGTCGTAACTTTCTTTCCGCAGGAAGAGATAGAAAATTCCCCGGATGGGAAAAGATTCTGTTTCGCCAATAAAGCTCCCCTCTCATCCCGTTTTGAAATCCTGCATTTGGCTGTACGGACTTCTGGTCGGATGAACGCAGAAAACCGCGGATCTATTTGAAGTACCTTTCGTGGCGGGCGGGAATGTGGCGACGGTGACTTGGAGTAATCTGCAGGAAAGACTTAAAGGAATGGGGTGTGGCGTTAATTTCAAAGCGGATGCCTGAGCGCAGGCGAATCGTCCGCTTTGAAATTGTCTTTAGCCACATTCCATTTCTTTTACGTCTTTCCCGGATTACGGAACCGGAACCTGAGCCATATCCCCGTCCGCCGCGAATACGTCTTAAAATACTCCGCGGTTTTCGGACGTTTTAAGTATCGGCAGTTCCACAGACAAATCCAGATTTCCTACCTCTCCTCCCGGAAGTAGTTGAGTCCGCAGCTTTTTGGCTGGGCGTGCTCCCTGCTCTGTCTCATGCTTGTGATCACGAGTACGAGGATCGTAGCAATATACGGGAACATATCGTAAATCTGCGCCGGCAGCCCGGGGATATTGATATACATACGCATAATAGTCAGTCCTCCGAAGATCAGCGCCACGATTATTCCCCTTGCAGGGCTCCATGTCGCGAAGATGACGAGCGCAACTGCAAGCCATCCGTATCCGCTGACACAGTCATGAACCCATACACCGGAGGTAGTCACCATACTCATGTACATACCGCCGATTCCGCAGATCCCCCCGCCGATGACAGTTGCCAGGTATTTATAAAGCGTAGTATTGATCCCGGCTGCGTCCGCAGTCGCCGGATCCTCTCCTACCGCGCGCAGGTTCAGTCCCACGCGGGAGCGGTTGAAGAACCACGCCATGACCACAGCCACGATAATGGCAAAATATACAAGCCAGTTATACTCAAACAGGAGCGGTCCGATCACCGGGATATCGGAAAGTCCCGGGATTTGCAGACCGGAGAACGCTTTCTTTGTCGTCTCTGAGACAGCCACATACCCGCCGGCTTTCTGACCGATGTACTCGCCGAAGAAATTTCCGAATCCGGTGCCGAAGATGGTCAGCGTCAGTCCGGTCACGTTCTGGTTCGCCCTGAGGGTGATGGTAAGGAAACTGTATATCAGCGCTCCGCCCGCGCCTGCAAGGAACGAAGTCAGAAGCGCGATCGCTGCTGAGAGGACTCCGTTTGGATTTCCTCCCGCACTGATCACTGCCTGTTCATAATAGTAAGAACCTGCAAGACCCGTGATAGCGCCCATGAACATCATGCCTTCCACACCGAGATTCAGGTTGCCTGACTTCTCGGTCAGGATCTCTCCCAGCGCTCCGAGCAGAAGAGGTGTTCCTGCCAGCACTGCCGCAATAAACAGACCATTTAATGTATTAAGCATGATGTTCCTCCTTTCCTCTTCCGATCAGCCTGTATGAGATAAAGAACTCACAACCCAGCATGAAGAACAGAATGATGCCAATGAGCAGATCCGCTGCCGATGCCGGGATCTTAAACTGTGTCTGGATAGCATTTGATCCTCTCTCCAGCATGGCGATGAATACGGACACCACCAGCATGCCGTATGGATTCATCTTTGCCAGCCATGCCACAGTGATCGCAGTGAATCCCACGCCTCCGGCAGTACCTTCTGTGATCGTATAGTCAGAGCCCGCGAACTGAAGCATCCCGACCAGACCGCAGAGCGCTCCGGATATAAACATCGTCCTCCGAAAAACCTTTCCCACGTTGATCCCCGCATAGCGTGCGGTATTATTGCTCTCGCCTACAACAGCGATCTCATACCCCTGTTTTGTTTTATTAAAATAGATATATGACGCCACGACAAGGATAAGAGCCAGGATCCATCCCCAGTGCACGCCCAGTACCTTTGTGAGACGCGCGCCCGGAACAAGCATCGCGATCTTCGGGTAGCTGCTGCCCGGCGCTTTCCAGGGGCCGTTCATCAGATATTTGATAAAAGCAAGGGCAATGTAATTGAGCATCAGGGTAAACAATGTCTCGTTCGTCCCCCATTTTGCCTTACAGACAGCCGGCAGAAGTCCGTACAGACCTCCCGCCACGATGGCCGCCAGCATCATCAGGAGAACCAGGGGAAGCTTGGGGAAAATATGGGCTGTAAAGAGTCCGAACGCACCTGCCGCCACTGCCCCCACAAGAATCTGTCCCTCTCCGCCGATATTCCAGAATTTCATCTTAAAGGCAAAAGAAATACCAATGGCTGTGATCAGCAGAGGGATCGCGATCTTGACTGTCTCATAGATCACGGTCTTTGATCCCCAGGCTCCTTTTACCATGGAAACATATACTGAGATCGGGTTGTGCCCCAGCATCAGGATCACGATCCCTCCGGTCACAAGGGAAAGAAGGAATGCGGCCGCGCGGATCCCCCAGGATTTCTGGCTGGAGATCGCATCCCGTCTGACCATTCTCAGAAGCGGCTCTTTTGCCTGTGCTGTATGTGTATGTGCGCTCATGCCGTCACCTCCTTATCCTCACTGACAGACTGGGATCCCTCAGCATGGATCATCATCAGTCCGATATCCTCTTTCGTCACTTTCCGCGGGTCCACGATGCCGCTCACCTTCCCGCCGCACATAACCATGATACGGTCAGAAAGCTGCATGAGCACATCCAGATCCTCTCCGATAAAGATGACTGCAACGCCTTTTTTCTTCTGCTCATTGAGCAGGTCATAAATCCGGTAAGATGAGTTAATATCCAGTCCTCGCACCGGATAAGCCACGATCAGCACAGACGGCTGACACGCGATTTCCCTTCCCAGAAGGACTTTCTGTACATTTCCTCCGGAGAGCCTGCCCACAGGGGTATCCACGCCGGGGGTCACGATCTCCAGCTCACCGATCAGCTTTTCCGCCAGCTCCCTGGGGGCCTTGCGGTCTACAAAAATCCCTTTATTTGCCTTATAGCTCCGGAGCATCACGTTATCCGTCATGTTCATTCCCGCCACAAGTCCCATACCAAGCCTGTCCTCCGGAACGAATGCCATGGAGATTCCTTTCTTTACGATCTCATCCGGCTTCAGACCGAGGATACGCTCCTGCACAGGGACACCGTCATGGTCACCTGAATAAAGCACAGAACCTCCGATCGAAGGATAAAGCCCTGCAATAGTCTCGCATAGCTCTCTCTGGCCGCTTCCCGCGATGCCAGCGATCCCCAGGATCTCCCCGCCGTAAGCCTCAAAAGATACATTGTCCAGAGCTTTCACTCCATCTCCGTTCAGACAGGTCAGGTCGATCACCTGGAGCCGCTTCTCTCCCCGCTCTGCCTGAGGACGGTCGATCTCCAGGCTGATGGGACGTCCGACCATCATCTCCGTGAGCTGTGCCTGATTTGTCTCCGCTGTATTGACCACTCCTATATACTCTCCCTTTCGGAGAATCGCCACCCGGTCGGAGATAGCAAGCACTTCGTTGAGCTTATGAGTAATGATGATAATAGACTTTCCGTCCTTTTTCATATTACGCAGCACGTTAAAGAGCCGTTCCGTCTCCTGCGGGGTCAGCACCGCAGTAGGCTCGTCCAGGATCAGTATATCCGCGCCTTTGTATAGAACCTTTAAGATCTCCACAGTCTGCTTTTCTGAGACGGACATATTATAGACCTTTTTGGAAGGATCAAGTTCGAATCCGTATTTCTGCGCAAGCTCCGCTACCTTTTTATTGATCTCCCGCCGGTTCACGGTTACCTTTCCGCCCAGTCCCAGCACAATATTCTCGGCCGCGGTCAGAACGTCCACCAGCTTAAAATGCTGATGGATCATACCGATTCCCAGCGCAAAGGAGTCCTTCGGCGAGCGGATCGTCACCTCTTCTCCTTTCACATAGATCTCTCCGTGGTCCGGAAAATAAATTCCTGACAGCATGTTCATCAGGGTTGTTTTCCCGCTTCCGTTTTCCCCGAGGAGCGCAAGGATCTCTCCCGTCCTCAGTTCAAGGTTGACGTCCTTGTTCGCAGTCACTTTTCCGAACGTCTTTGTCACATGATGCATTTTTACCGCATACGCAGCTCCCTCACTCAAGCTCTCATCCTCCTTCTCTTGCCCTTCTTATGTATTCTTATTATCTGCAGGATATGCCTGATATGAACAAAGCCGTCCGAAGACGGCTCTGTTATATTCTCTGTGTTTCCTCTGTCAGATATATTATTCCACTACGGTACATCCGTCAATGATATACAGCCAGGACGGAGCGGAAGCCTCTTCCTGCTCATGATAGTATTCGCCCTCCGGCACCTCGTACTCTTCTCCATCCGGGCTGACACCCTTGAGCGGACCTGCGAATACATGGAGCTCACCGGATTTGATCTTCTCCGCTGCCTCATCGATTGCTTCCTGTGTTCCCTCCGCCGCGATATTCTCATTCAGCGGTGACAGGTAAACAGCACCGTCTGCCAGCCCCTTGCACCAGTCAGTCGGAATCTCTTCGCCGTCGATCATTGCCTGTACGGCTTCTGTCACATAGATACCCCAGTCAATACGCGGGGAGATCAGGGACGCGTTCGGAGCAGCCTCAATCATATCATTGTTGTAGCCTACCTGCCAGACTCCATTGTCTTCTGCTGTCGTAGCCGGAGCTGTGGAGTCAGAGTGCTGTGAAATCACATCGCATCCGCGGTCGATCAGCGCCTTTGCCACCTGAGACTCGACTGTCGGATCGTTCCATGAGTTTGTATACATGATCTCCATAGTCACATCCGGGTTTACGCTCTTTGCTCCAAGATAGAATGCTGTATATCCGCTGATAACCTCGGCAAACGGGAAAGCAGCCACATAACCCAGCTTGTTTGTCTCTGTCTTCAGTCCTGCCGCGATACCTGCAAGATAACGTCCTTCATAGATCGATGCGAAATAGTTGTGGAAGTTGTCAAGTCCTGCATCTTTTGCCTGGTATCCTGTAGCATGGCAGAACTGTACATCCGGATACTCTCTCGCCACCTCCACTACATAATCCTCAAAACCGAAGCTTGTCGCGAAAATAATATTGCAGCCCGCGTCCACCAGTTCTCTTAAAGCTGTATCACATGACGCGTCTTCTGCCACATTATATTTGTTGATGATCTGGTCGTCGCTTAATCCCAGCGCTTCCTGCATCTCCTGAGTTCCAAGATCCTGATTGTATGTGTATCCCATATCGCTCGGATCTGAGATATGCACGAATCCAACCTTGATCTCATCCTTCGGGATCCCTTCAGAAGCTGCTGTGGAAGAGCCCCCATCCTCATTTCCACCAGTCTCCGCAGCCGGAGCTCCGCACCCTGCGATCAGGGTGACTGCCATAGCTGCGCACAAAAATACGCTGACAATCTTCTTATTCATGTTTTTCCTCCTTCTCTTGTCATTGTCCGGGACACTCCCGAAGCCTGCTTATAAGTTAAAAAATGCTATCCAGATCATCTGTGTACACGGATAGCCTTTTCGTAATTATTTTACTCTCTGCCCTCATATAAGTCAATACATTTTGTACTCCCTGCAAAGCCGCCGCTTTACGCTGCCCGCATGATCTGCCCTCCGGACAGAACGCGGCAGCCGGAGAAGAGCTTTCCTCACCGGCTGCCGCACACAACCATTTCCGCCTGTTGGTCACTGGATCTCCAACACCTTGTAATCTTCGTCCTCCACAGCCTTTTTCAGGACATCTCCGCTGACCTCTGCGCTCAGTGTGACAACGGCTGTCCCCGCCTCGTGGCTTACTTCCGCTGTGTCCACTCCCGGAAGAGCTTCCAGGGCTTTTTTCACCCTTGCCTCACAGTGTCCGCACATCATACCTTCGATCTTCATTGTTTTTGTCATTGTTGTTTCCTCCTCTTTTTTCTTTTTTGTTTTTAATTTCTTATCTCTGCCGGCATCATACATCTTAAACCAGTTGAGACGCAGTGCATTGCTGACCACGCAGAAACTGGACAGGCTCATTGCCGCGGCGCCGAACATGGGATTTAACTGCCAGCCGAAGATCGGGATCCACACGCCTGCTGCCAGAGGAATGCCGATCACATTGTAGAAGAATGCCCAGAACAGATTCTCATGGATATTTCTGAGCGTGGCGCGGCTCAACCTGATTGCCGCCGGCACATCGCTCAGACGGCTCTTCATGAGCACCACATCCGCAGCATCGATCGCGATATCTGTTCCCGCGCCGATAGCAATGCCCATATCTGCCCTGGTAAGAGCCGGGGCATCGTTGATTCCGTCCCCGACCATAGCTACTCTTCCCTTCTTCTTCAGAGAGCGGATCACATTC
>CALWFS010000048.1 GCA_944377705.1 uncultured Mediterraneibacter sp.
AGCGGAAAAAGGCAAGCATTTTGATGGCAGTCAGATTGAGAACGGAGAAGTGATCGCATGGAGCAAAGACAAATACAATCTGTTTCGTAACCATGCAAAGGATAGTTATGTGGCGGATTGTGCCATGGCTGTGCTGAATGTGATGGAGTATTGCACCAGCCGGGAGCAATTTATCAGAGAAATGAAGAATGCAGGATGGAGCGTGAATTGGACAGAGAAAAGAAAGCATATCACGTTTCAAAATCAGGAAGGGAAGAAGGTACGTGACAGCAACCTTTCTAAGACTTTTCATTTAAAAATCAGTAAGGGAGAATTAGAGGATGAATTTATCAGAAATGAACAAAAAGAAAAAAGTGGCATCCTCGGAGATGACACAGTTGATGCCGATCTCACACGATACTATCGACAAGTGGAAGAAGCTGTCGCAGGAACAGGCGGAGGCCCTATCGAAAGTGACTGCAGAGAGGGACGAGTTGTTGAAAGCTCAGACAAAAGATCGAGAATTGATACAGAAATGTATGGAACGAATCAGAGAGTTTCGAGAAGGGATTCGGAGTCTCTCATCCGAAAGTCAGAAGCTGCAAGACGAGCTTCAGAAGTTAACCGAGGAAAATCAAAAACTGCAAATCGAATTATCCAGAACGCAGAATATCAGTCAGTTTCTGCAGAGAAGCAACGACGATCTGCGGAACAGGAACGGATTGCTGAGCAGGAAAGAGCAAGAGCAGCTCGAAGAAAGAATAAAAGACGTTCAGGCCCGGAACTTTAAACTGGAAAAGATGGTGGTACAGTCTTCTGTAGATGCAGTAGAAGAAGCACAGAAAAAAGAGAAAGAAGCAGAAAATAGGGCACAATCGGCAAAATGTAGGGCTGAAAATGAAAAACGGAAAGCAAAATCAGAAATCCAGAAAGTAAAGAAACAGGCAGTTCAGAGAATAGAACAAATGAAAGCAACAGAATTATTATGGGATATAGGTGTGGGTATTGTTGTATTGATATTTATAGTTATGAAGGAAATAGTTTTGGTAGCTATGCAGGAAAATTTAATTTTGTTTGTTTTGTTGATTTGTGTGATTCGGATATGTGTTCGTGAAAAGAAAATGAAGAAGAAAAGATAGAGACTTTATTATGTATTCTCATTATGAATCAGGTGGAATGCTGCTTATATTGAGTATTGAGATGTTCAATTTTAAATTGAAGGTTTTCTGAGGCAATGATATAATAAAATCAATAAAGGGATCGGAAATGGTCAAAATAAGGAGGAACATAATGTCTGTTTGTTATAATAAACTATGGAAGATTCTAATTGACAGGGGAATGAGTAAAACAGATTTGATCAAGGCCTCAAAAATTACTACAAATGCTATGGCAAGACTTGGTAAAAACGAGGATGTAAGGGTGGAAGTTCTGGTTAAAATATGCAGAACATTGCATTGCACTTTGGATGATATTGTGGAAATTCTACCGGAAAAATTGGAAGGGTGAAGGGAGGAATATATGTGGGTACGATTATATCGAAAAAACAGATGAGTGAAGAGGATATTAAACTCCAGTATATTACTCCTGCCATTACTTCGAAATGGAACCGTGAAAAGATTACCATGGAAACCCGCATTACAGATGGAAAGATTAATCTGAAAGGAAACTTTGTTTTCCGAGAGAAGCCAAAACGTGCAGATTATATTCTTTTTCTCAGTGCAAACAATCCAATTGCGATTGTAGAAGCAAAAGATAATACCCATAGTATTTCTCATGGTTTACAGCAGGCAATTGCTTATGCAAGGATACTTGATCTTCCTTTTGCCTATAGTTCCAATGGAGATGGATTTGCAGAGCATGATTTCCTTACGGGTCAGGAACGAGAGTTTGGTCTGGATGAGTTTCCGACAGAACAGGAACTTATTGAACGCTATAAGAAGGAGTCTGGTATTACACCGCAACAGGAAGTTGTTATTGAACAGCCTTATTATTCCAGTCAGAATACCTATCCGCCACGTTATTATCAAAGAATTGCCATAAACCGTACTGTTGATGCCATTGCAAGGGGGCAACAGCGCCTTTTGTTGGTCATGGCGACAGGTACAGGGAAAACTTACACGGCTTTTCAGATTGTATACAGGATGCTTCAAAGCGGATTAAAACGGAAGATTTTATATCTTGCTGATCGTAATATCCTGGTGGATCAATCGATTCAGCAAGATTTTGCACCATTGGAAAAAGTGATCCATAAAATCAATGTGGCAAAGGATGACAAAAGTACCATTACTTCTCATGAAGTATATTTTTCACTGTATCAGCAGCTGGTTGGTGACGATGATAAAGAACATTTCAGTGAATTGTTTTTGCCGGATTTCTTTGACCTGATTATTGTGGATGAATGCCATAGGGGATCCGCGAAAGAAGAAAGCCGGTGGCGCAGAATTTTGGAGTATTTCAAGTCCGCAACGCAAATTGGTATGACAGCTACTCCAAAGGAAACCAAGTATATTTCTAATCTTAGCTATTTTGGAGAGCCTATTTATACATATAGTTTGAAAGAAGGAATAGAGGATGGATTCCTTGCTCCTTTTAAAGTCATCAATATTATGACAGATATTGGTGAGGGGTGGCGTCCGCGTAAAGGCCAGCGCGATATCAATGGTATGGAAATACCGGATCGTATTTATACGAATAGTGATTACGATTACAATATTATTATAGAAGATCGTATTCAGCAGGTGGCGGAGGAAATTACAAAATATTTGAAGAGTACTGACCGTATGGCCAAAACTATTGTGTTTTGTGCTACAGAGGATGCTGCTTTACGTATGCGTAATGCACTTGTAAACCTCAATCAGGATATGATGAAACAGAATCCGGATTATGTGGTACGCATTACGGGCGGCGATGACTATGGAAAAAGTAAACTGAAATATTTTATTTCGGTTGCAGAGCCCTACCCGGTTATTGCAACAACTTCAAAACTGCTTTCCACGGGTGCGGATTGTAAGATGACCAAGCTGATTGTGTTGGATGAAATGATTGGATCTATGACGGAGTTTAAACAAATTATCGGACGAGGAACACGTTTACGGGAAAAAGAAGGTAAGACTCATTTTGTGGTTATGGATTTTCGAAATGTGACACGTTTGTTTGCAGATCCTGACTGGGATGGCCCGATTGAGATGGATGAAAACTACCATCCGAAAGATCCAAATGGTTATGGAAAAGCAGATCCTGTTCAGCCGGGAGTGATAAAAGAGCCTCCGGCATCTTATGGTACACAGAAACCTATTGTAGACAGGAATGGCTGTAAAGTGCAGATTATCCATAAGACAGTATCTGTTTATGATACGAACGGTAAACTGCTCCGACAGGAAAGTATTGTAGATTATACCAAAGAGAATATTCAGGGAGAGTATGCTTCTCTGGATAACTTTATCCGTCAATGGTCAGCACACGAGAAAAAGGAAGAAATCCGAGATTTGCTCCATGACCGTGGTATCGATCTGGAACTTTTAAAAGCGGATCAGAATATGAGCGATGTAGATGATTTTGACTTTATTTGCCATGTGGCTTTTGATAAAAAACCTTTAACTCGTAAGGAGAGAGCCAATAATGTGAAAAAGCGGGATTTCTTTAGCAAATACAGTGGTGTAGCTCGAGAAGTCCTGGAAGCTTTGTTGGATAAATATATGAACACAGGTATTTACGAGATTGAAAAAACAGAAATACTTAAGCTGGATCCATTTTTTAAACTCGGAAAACCTGCCAAGATCGCTGGATATTTTGGAGGTAAGCAGGGGTATCTAAAAGCGGTAAAAGAATTGGAAAAAGCAATTTATGAGGAAGTAGTGAGTTAAATGAAAGCAATAAGTTCATGGCATGTTGGCGTTGCCGCAGAGGCATTTGCGGCAGCACTATTTGCAAGATTAGGATATGATGTATCTGTACAATATGGTGCAAATCAGCCGGAGTATGATTTAATAGCCGTTTCTGGCGATAAAATGTTAAAAATTTCTGTAAAGGGAAGTCAGGATGGCGGCTGGGGATTGACTCAAAGTTATAAAAAAGGTTGTGACTATCAGGAAGCAATCCAAAAGTGGTTGAGTAATCATCATAAAAAAACAATATTTTGTCTGGTTCAGTTTAAAGGAACCGAGGATCACGAGATGCCGCGGATGTATCTTGCATCCCCGGTGGAGATCGCAGAAGTATTAAAAAAATCTGCAGGTGGTCGGGGTGAAACCATCCTTTATGAATATCACGAGTGGGGGCCGCGTGCTGTCGGTCGAGGAACGATAGATCGAGTTCCGGATGAATGGCGATTTACGGCAGAACGGGCAAAAGATATGTTTGAAACATATGGACAATAAGAAGGATAAGGATTATTTATGAGTAATTTAACAGGATTTGTAAAGAGACTTCGTGACATTATGCGTAACGATGCAGGCATTAACGGTGATGCCCAGCGTATCGAGCAGATCGCATGGATGCTCTTTTTGAAAGTATATGATGCAAAAGAACAGGAGTGGGAATTTAGTGATGATAATTATCAGTCTATTATTCCGGAAGAATGTCGCTGGCAGAACTGGGCACAGGATGATAAATCGGGAACAGCTCTTACTGGTGATAAACTATTGAATTTTGTGAATAATACGTTGTTTCCTACTTTGAAAAATCTGCAGGTAGACGCCTCTACCCCTATTAATAAGGCAATTGTGCAGACGATTTTTGCTGATGCCAATAATTATATGAAAGATGGAATTCTGCTCCGTCAGGTCATTAATGTAATTGACGAACTGGATTTTAATGACTATGAAGAAAGCCATGCATTTGGCGATATTTATGAAAGTATTCTGAAAGAATTGCAGAGTGCAGGTTCAGCAGGTGAATTTTATACACCTCGTGCGGTAACGGACTTTATGGCACAGGTAATCAAGCCTCAGATTGGAGAAACCATGGCAGATTTTGCCTGTGGTACCGGTGGGTTTATCGTTAGCTGGCTGAAAGAATTACAAAAGCTGGTTCGTACTACGGAGGATGAAGAGGCATACTCAAATTCTATCTATGGAATCGAGAAAAAGCAGTTCCCGTATATGCTGTGCATCACCAACTTATTATTGCATGGATTGGATGTGCCTCGGGTGTTTCACAGTAACACTTTGCTCCATGATGTACTGGATTATACAGAAGAAGATAAGGTGGATGTGATTCTGATGAATCCTCCGTATGGTGGAAGTGAAAAAGCGGATGTGAAGAATCACTTTCCAACAGATCTTGCAAGCTCAGAAACGGCAGATTTGTTTATGTCGGTTATAATGTATCGCTTGAAAAAGAACGGACGGGCAGCGGTGATTTTACCAGATGGTTTTCTGTTTGGTACAGATAATGCTAAGATCAATATTAAAAGGAAACTACTGCGAGAGTTTAATTTACACACCGTTATTCGTTTGCCAGGGAGTGTATTTTCTCCATATACATCTATCACTACGAACATTCTGTTTTTTGACAATACGCATCCAACGGAAAAGACTTGGTTTTATCGTCTGGATATGCCAGAAGGGTACAAGCATTTTTCAAAAACAAAACCTATGAAACTGGAACATTTTCAGCCGGTTCTGGACTGGTGGGAAAATAGACAGGAAATCGCAGAAGATGGATTTGATAAAGCAAAGAAATTCAGTGTTCAACAGCTTACAGAGGAGCTTGGATACAATTTAGATCAGTGTGGTTTTCCTCATGAGGAAGAAGAAATACTGGAGCCGATGGAGTTAATTCGACGTTACGAGGAACAAAGAGCTTCTCTTAATGCAGAAATTGATCAGGTACTGGAAGAAATCACTTCTCTGTTAGGAGGAGCAATAGAATGACACCACAGGAATTGAAAAATAGTATTTTGCAGCTGGCTATTCAGGGTAAATTGGTGGAACAACGACCGGAAGAAGGAACGGCAGAGGAACTTTTTCTTCGAATTCAAGAGGAAAAACAGCGACTGATCGCTGAAAAGAAAATCAAAAAGGAAAAGCCCCTGCCCGAAATCACCGAGGACGAAAAACCCTTTGATATTCCGGAGAGTTGGAAGTGGGTAAGGTTTGGAACTGTAATATCATTAGTGTCAGGAACAGATTTTAAACCAGAAGAGTATAACGATCAAGGGCGCGGCACAGTCTATATTACAGGTGCAAGCAATTTGTCAGAAAATGGTGTTATAATATCTCGATGGACAGAAACACCGCGCAATTTTGCGTATCGAGGTGATATTTTGCTCGTTTGTAAGGGATCTGGCTATGGTAAAACAGTGTTTTGTGATGTAGATGAAGTTCATATTGCCCGTCAGATTATGGCAATAAAGCAAATGAACTCGTTAAACATGAGTTTTACTCGGTATTTCTTGCAAGCCAATTTAATTTACCTAAAAGCCAAAGGTCAAGGAGTAATTCCGGGGATTGATAGAGCAAGCGTTTTGAATGTGCCATTTCCCCGTCCGCCCCTAGTCGAGCAAAAGCGCATTGTTGCCAAAATTGAAGAGCTGTTGCCCTACATTGACCGCTATGAGCAGGCATGGAGCAAGTTGGAAAAATTCAATAGCCGTTTTCCAGAAGATATGAAAAGGTCACTTTTGCAGTATGCTATTCAGGGAAAGTTGGTGGAACAACGCTCCGAAGAAGGAACAGCGGAGGAACTTTTTGAACAAATTCAGAAGGAAAAACATAGGCTGATTAAAGAAAAGAAGATCAAAAAGGAAAAGCCTCTTCCAGAAATTACTGATGATGAAAAGCCTTTTGATATTCCAGAGAGTTGGAAATGGGTAAGGATACAGGACATATCTTGGTTTATAGATGCAGGTAAAAGTCCCAAATGCAATAAACAACCTGTATGTGATAAAGAGTGGGGAGTAATAACTACTACAGCAATTCAAAAGGGATTCTTTGATGAAAAACAAAATAAGGTACTTCCACAAGATTTTGTTATCAATCCTTTGATGCAAGTGCATATAGGAGATATTTTAATTACGAGAGCAGGTCCAACCAATCGTACAGGTGTTGCATGTTTGGTCAAAAAAATTAAGCATAACTTGATTCTTTCTGATAAAACATTGCGTATTAATATGACTAATGATTTTGTATATAAAAATTATATTGTCATGGCTATAAATTCTCCTCCTATTCGATCACTAATTATTGATTTAATGTCTGGAATGGATAAGCAACAAGTAAATATTTCTCAAAATAAATATAAGACATTACTTATTCCTCTCCCACCTCTTGCCGAACAAAGACGTATCGTCGAAAAGTTAGAACTGTTGCTGCCACTGTGTGAACGATTAAAATAAATTTTAGAAAAAGGTGTAGTAATGATAGAATTCAATAATCTAAAAAATAGTTATATATCTGCAATCCAATGGGGAATGTTGGCAAAAGAAAGTTCTTATTCGTTAAAACAAGGAAATGAAATTCTGCATAAATTCTGCGAGAATCTTGTGGATAATAGTAATCAGAGTGAAATGAAAAAATTGGAAATGAAACGGGAGTTAGAAATACTAAAAGAACTGTTGTCCAAAGAGATAGAAAAGAATTATGATAAAGGATGATCTTTAGAAAATGGCAATCATGGATACCACATTGTACTAAACAATATTTAAGTCCAATGGATTAATTTGGTATATTTCATATACGATACGGGGGCGAATTATGTATATTTCTACTGTTATAGTTGAAAATTTTAGAGCTTTTAAGGAAAAGACAATATTTCATTTTAATCCAGGAGTAACTGTACTTATTGGAGAAAATGATTGTGGAAAATCAACTGTTATAGATGCAATTCGGTATGTATTAGGAACAACAGATCAGACGTGGCAACGTGTGGAACTGTCCGATTATTATCAAGAAAATACGCAGAATGAAATACATATTACAGTGGTATTCTCTGATCTTACGATTCAAGAAAAAGCTGCTTTTATGGAGTGCTTAACATATACAAAAAGTGAAGAAATTTTAATACTTAATTGGACTGCCAAGTATATGACGAATGTAAAGCCACATAGGACGTTTGTGAGTATAAACTGTGGCAGGAATGGCGATGTATCTGCACCATCAGCAGAAGCTCGTGAATTGCTGCGAGTAACGTATTTAAAACCATTAAGAGATGCACAAGCACAAATGAGATCTGGAAGGAGTTCTCGCTTAGCTCAAATATTAAGTAGTGTACCAGATTTGAATACAGGTGAAAGAGAATATAGGGAAGGAATTGATATCAACAAATTATCGCTTGCTGGCATTTTTGATTTGTCTAATCATTTGCTTGCTAACCATGAAAAGATAAAGGGGGTAAATCAAGGAATTAGCGATATTTTGAATGCTGAATTGATGTTAAGTAGTGATGCTGTACAAACTGAAATTACAGTTTCTGGAGATGGTAATACGGATGAGAAAAAAATACATTCTTTGTTAGAAAAATTAGATTTGAATATTCAGAGGGATTCTGAATCGAATTATGGCCATGTAGGGCTAGGAACAAGTAATTTGATGAGTATGGCTTGTGAGATGTTGCTGAATCAGGATGATAAGGAATTAAGTACATTTATGCTTATTGAAGAACCAGAGGCGCACATCCATGCCCAAAGACAATTAAAACTCATTCAATCTATGCAAAACAAAGGGAAAAATCAACAGATAATATTGACAACCCATTCTCCACTATTGGCTTCAGTAGTGGAACTTAATAATTTACTTTTGATTCAAAATCGAAAAGCATTCTCTATGAGAGCAGGAGAAACACTTTTGGATGCTTCAGATTATAAGTATTTGGAGCGCTATTTAGATGCTACGAAAGCAAATCTTTTTTTCGCAAGGGGTGTGATTATTGTAGAAGGTCCAGGAGAAGCACTGCTACTGCCAACACTTGCAAATTTATTGCACAGAAATTTGACAGACTATGGAGTATCTATTGTTGATGTTAAGAGCACAGGACTTAGAAGATATGCAAGGATTTTCCAGAGAAAAAATGGGGATGAGATAAACATTCCTGTATCATGTATTACAGATAGAGATGTAATGCCGGATTGTGCGCCTGCCATTTGTATTGATGAAACATATGACAAAGAAGAGAATTGGCCAAAGAAAAATCGTAAATGGAAAGTGGAATCTGAGATAACAGATAAAGAGAAGTATATACATGAGATTGAAGAAAAAGCAAATGGGCAGAAAGTCAAAACATTTATTCCAGAACAGTGGACGTTAGAATATGAGATGGCTGCAAATGGATTAGGTGAAGAAATGCTGGAGACAATTGCAACTTTACGTGCAGCAGAGTTAAAGAGTAAGAAAAACGAGGAATTGTTAAAAGACTATAAAGAAAAATATAATGAATATGATAGCAAAGAAGCAAAAGCATCATATATTTACTCATTTTTTTCGCATAAGCTTGTATCTAAGGCAGAGTTTGCTCAGCAATTTGGGCTCGATTTGGAATGCAAATTTAAGGAAAAACCAGTTGAAGATATAGTGAAAATATTACCAAATTATTTAGTAAAAGCGATAGAATATGTGACAGCTGATATAGAAGGAATCTAGGGTATGGATAAAGAAATGTTCGAAATTCAAATCACAGATGAGGATATTGAATGGGTCAAAACAATAATGCCAGATATTCAACTGGACGAGTGTAGAATCCGGATTTTAAAGAATATGGAATCGGTAGATATTCATGCATGTCCGGGAAGTGGAAAAACTACGATCTTAGTGGCTAAATTGGCAATATTATCTCGAAGATGGAAATGGTCAAACCGTGGAATCTGTGTATTGTCTCACACGAATGTTGCACGGGAAGAAATAGAAGAACGTTTAGGAAGTTTGAGCGTTGGAAAAAGATTATTATCTTACCCGCATTTTATAGGGACAATTCAATCATTTTTTGATACATTTTTTGCAATGCCTTTTTTGAGGAGTTGTGGATGTCCTGTAAATATTGTTGATACAGATTATGTGGTTGAGCGGAGATGGGGTAACATATGGACAAAAACATGGTTAGAGGCACACGGAAAAGATAAGTATGTGTGTGATCCGCTGGAGTTACCTTATAAATTAGATGTTAAATTGGGTGAAGAGACAACTACCTATAAGAATGTAGTAAAATCTATTACGGAATCAAGACGTAGAGGGGAATTTACTTTCAATGAAATGGAACTGTATGCAACAAGAGGACTAGAATGCAAAGCAATACTTTCAAAACTAATTCAGATGAGATTTCCTATTATTTTTATAGATGAGGCTCAGGATACAAAAAGACAAATATGGGAATTATTTGATAAAATTTATGAAAAGCCATTCTATAATAGTTTTTATCAGGCGTATGGAGATAGCAATCAGGCAATTTTTAATTCATATGAAAAAATGGAAGATGTGAAGCATTTCCCAAGAGCAAATGCGTTACAAATGTTAAACAGTAAAAGATTTGTTCCTGAAATAGCGAAATTGGCCAATGGTGTTGCCTTGAATGAAAGCAAAATGATAGGAGAGTGCTTACCTTTTACCAAAAGGGATATAAAACATACGATTTTTTTATTTGAAGAGGGAGCAGAAAGTGTTGTTATAGATAAGTTTGCAGATTTGATCTTTGAAAGTTTTACACACAAGGAATTAGTAAAGTATAGAAAATATGGCTGCCATGTATTAGGAATGGTTCATAAATCAGAGAACACAATGGGTGTGAGTAATTATTTTGCAGATTATAATCCTGAAGCAAAGAAACAAATGCCAAATAAGTTGATTGATTATTTTTGGATTGCTGAGGAACAGATGAGACAAAAAGGAGAATTTTCCATAAAGGTAGAGTACATAGCTAAAGGAATTTACAAATTAATGAGAAAGTATCCTTTGAAAGAAATTAATAGATCTTCTTCGGCATTTAATTCTATTCTTAAAACAGTGCAGCCGGAAAACAGAAAAAAAATAAGAACTGGGCTGTTGGAAATTATGCATATGGACTGGAAAACCCAAAATGAATGGGAAATTATTATTACTAAAATTTTAGAGCTTTTATCAGAATATATTAAAAAAATTGAAGCGAGAAATGATGAATTCCTGCAATGGAATGGCAGTGAGAAAACAGAAGAATATGAGAATAACAACAGCTTAGTAAATACAAAAGAATATGAAAATACTTCGGGTGATAAAATAAGCTTAAAATTTGGAAGTATACATTCGTCAAAGGGAAGAACACATTTAGCAACTTTGGTTGTAGAAACAAAATATTATGAATATAATCTTACATCTATATTACCATGGCTATCGGGGAAATCAAAAAAATTAGGGGTGAGAAATACAAAAAGGCTCAAATGTCATTACGTAGCGATGACACGTGCAAAAGGGTTGCTTTGCTTAGCGATACCCAGTAAAAATGTATCTGTTCAAGATCGGAGAGAATTAGAAAAATTTGGATGGAAGCTGGAAATGGTAAAATGAGAAAGGAAATGATTTATGGCAACACGGTCAATTGAATACCTGCAAAGTCTTGTACGGGAACTTGCAAAGCTACCGGATGAGACGGAGTGGATAGAGTTTAAATGCAATAATAAACAACCACAAATGATTGGTGAATATATTTCTGCCCTCAGCAATTCGGCTGCACTATGCGAACGGCCAAAAGCGTATTTGATTTGGGGCATAGATGATGAGACACATAAAATTGTGGGAACTGAATTTCAGTATCGAAAAATGAAAAAAGGAAATGAGGAATTAGAAGCGTGGCTTTCCAGAATGCTTTCGCCAAGGATTAACTTTCGCTTTTTTGAGGTTCCTATGGATGAAGGAATAGTTGTTATATTGGAGATTCCATGTGCTGAGAAACAACCGGTTCAATTTTCAGGAGTAGAATATATACGAATTGGAACAAATAAGAAGAATTTGAAAGAATATCCTGATAAAGAACGGGAATTATGGAGGACTTTTGATTGCACACCATATGAATTAAGAATTGCAAT
>CALWFS010000049.1 GCA_944377705.1 uncultured Mediterraneibacter sp.
TGCCGGTTGATGAGAGGCGCATGATGCGGTGTCAGTGAATACATCCCGGAGCTTCGCACCGAAAATGACCGGAAAGCTCATGAGTAGGCTGCGGCGGAGTGGCGCTCGTTACGGCGCTGAATGAGACCGAAGGAAAGGTGTGGAGACATCTGACATCGGTGAATTAAGGTGGTACCACGGGAAAAGATCCGTCCTTATTGCAAAAGCAGTAAGGACGGTTTTTTGTTTCTCTTATAAAAGCCAGCGGGGGTTGGAGAAAATAAAAAAACTCACAGGATTAAAAGGAAAAGGAGAAGAAAGATGGGAATCTATGAAGAACTTCAGGCAAGAGGGCTGATCGCCCAGGTGACGGACGAGGAAGGCATCCGTGAACTGGTAAATACCGGAAAGGCCGTATTTTATATTGGATTTGATCCCACGGCGGACAGCCTGCATGTGGGACATTTCATGGCGCTGTGCCTTATGAAACGCCTTCAGGAAGCGGGAAATAAACCGATCGCTCTGATCGGAGGAGGAACAGGTTATATCGGCGACCCGTCCGGGCGTACGGACATGCGCAGTATGATGACGCCGGAACAGATCCAGCACAACTGCGACTGCTTCAAGAAACAGATGAGTAAGTTCATTGATTTTTCTGAAGGAAAAGCGCTCATGGTCAACAATGCCGACTGGCTGCTCGACCTGAACTATATCGAACTTCTCCGCGAAGTGGGACCGCATTTCTCAGTCAACCGCATGCTGACCGCCGAGTGCTACAAGCAGAGAATGGAGAGAGGATTGAGTTTTCTTGAGTTCAACTATATGATCATGCAGGCGTATGATTTCTATGCGCTGTTCCAGAAATACGGCTGTAATCTGCAGTTTGGCGGCGATGACCAGTGGAGCAATATGCTGGCGGGAACAGAACTGATCCGCCGCAAACTCGGCAAGGATGCAGGCGCTATGACGATAACGCTCCTTCTGAACTCTGAAGGAAAGAAGATGGGCAAGACTCAGTCCGGTGCGGTGTGGCTCGATCCTGAGAAGACATCTCCGTTTGAATTTTACCAGTACTGGAGAAACGTGGCTGACGCGGACGTGCTGAAATGTATCCGCATGCTGACATTCCTTCCCCTGGAAGAGATCGACAAGATGGATTCCTGGGAGGGAGCACAGCTTAACACTGCAAAAGAGATCCTTGCTTATGAGCTGACGAAACTGGTTCACGGTGAGGAAGAGGCCGCGAAAGCGCAGGAGAGCGCCCGCGCTCTGTTCAGTAAGGGAAATGCGGCGGAAATGCCTACCACAGAACTGACAGAGGAGGACTTCATTGACGGGAATATCGACATCCTTACCATGCTGACGAAAGCAGGACTTGTTCCTTCCAAATCCGAGGCAAGACGCGCGGTGCAGCAGGGGGGGACATCTGTTGATGGAGAGAAAGTGACGGATATCAAAGCCGTGTTTGCAAAAGATGCATTTGCAGGAGAGGGTCTGATCCTGAAAAAAGGAAAGAAAAACTTCCACAGACTGATCGTGAAATAAAGAACATGAAACAGGAAGCAACGGGGCGCATCTGCTTACTTAAGCAGCGCCCTGTTTTGTTAAAGGAGGTAACGGGTATGAGCATGAATAATACACCAATGTCAGAGAGAGTACACATTGGATTTTTCGGAAAACGCAACGCGGGGAAGTCAAGCGTGATGAATGCGGTGACAGGTCAGGATCTGGCGGTAGTGTCGGATGTGAAAGGAACGACTACCGATCCGGTATACAAGTCCATGGAGCTTCTGCCGCTGGGCCCGGTCGTTGTGATGGACACACCGGGTATCGACGATGAGGGCGAATTGGGGAGCCTGCGCGTAAAGAAGAGCTATCAGGTGCTGAATAAGACAGATACAGCGGTGCTTGTGATCGATGGTACGGCTGGGGCATCGGAAGAAGACAGGGCGCTGCTGGAGCGGATCAGAAAAAAGAATATTCCGTTTGTGGTAGTCATTAATAAGAAAGAACTCGCTGATAAAGCGGTGGAAGAGGCTGTGAGACGATTTTTATCTCTGGACAGAGACCAGCTTGCCTTTGTGAGCGCTGCGACTGGGGATGGTATTTATGAACTGAAAGAACAGATTGCTGCGATCGCAGCCACAGAAGAGCCAGAAAAATATCTTGTGAGGGATCTGCTCGATCCATCAGATATCGCAGTGCTTGTTGTGCCTATTGATTCCGCCGCTCCGAAAGGAAGGTTGATCCTGCCTCAGCAGCAGACGATCCGCGATATCCTCGAAGCGGATGCGGTCTCTGTAGTGGTAAAAGAGACGGAACTAAAAGACGCGCTGGCAAAGCTTGGAACGAAGCCGAAGATCGTAATTACGGACAGCCAGGCGTTTGGTCAGGTATCCGCAGATACGCCGGAAGATATCCTGCTGACTTCTTTCTCTATATTGATGGCAAGATATAAGGGAAATCTGGAACAGGCGGTGGCGGGGGTGACTGTGCTGGATAGATTAGAGGACGGCGATACAGTGCTGATCAGCGAGGGATGTACCCACCACAGACAGTGCGACGACATCGGGACTGTGAAGATACCGAGATGGATCAGAGAATACACCGGGAAGGAGATCAGAATAGAGACTACATCGGGCACAGAATTCCCGGATGATCTGACGAAGTATAAGCTGATCATTCACTGCGGCGGCTGTATGTTAAATGAACGTGAGATGAAATACCGGCTGAGTTGTGCGGCGGATCAGGGAGTGCCCATGACAAATTACGGGATACTGATCGCTTATGTGAAAGGGATATTAAAGCGGAGCGTGGAAGTGTTCCCGGAGATCAGCAGACTTCTGTGAGGAGCATGTGGGATGACAAATTTTAGCGTATAAAATGTTTTACTGTGACAGGAGACCAGCTATGATAATAAATGGTAGATCTGACTTAGATGCTAGATTCTTTCGTACTCAGCGGGACAAGCGCGAGATTCAGCATTACTTTTGACCTGTCCTGGAAAGTGATGAAGGATATACTGGTTCAACACCATGCAATAACAGGATTTGTTTCGGGATCACCAAGAGAAGTGCTGCGGATGGCATACAAGGCTGAAATAATCTCAGATGATATCTGGCCGGAAATGCTTAAAATATGTAATCAGCCTGCGCATGACTATGACGGGGTGATTGTCAAGGAATACTGCCAGAAAATTATCGGCGAATATACAGATTATCTGTACGCTTTTAAAGAGCGTATAGAGACCTTGCCGGATGGGTGATAAAAGATAGAGTATTGATCCGGTCTGGAAGAGGTATCCATTTATATCTGAATAGATACCTCATTTGACATTACTTGCCGCGTTGATCTTTGCAAAGATACGGTTCAGTTTATCCATATATCTGCTGTGGACAGCGTCATAATACCGGCGGCTTAAAGGGGCTTCCATACCGGAACCAAAGCAGACCCGGTCGTTTAATACTTCTTTGACATGATTGTAATTTGCGATAAACCCCTGATGGATCTGCATAAAGATATCGTGATCCAGCTGCTTGTATATATTCTTCAGTGTATCATAGCAGATCTGTTCTCCGTCTGTGAGGTGGAATACACACTGATTCCGTCTCTTTTCAATATAAACAACTTTCTCAAGGTCGATGATAACACTTCTGCGTTCGCACATGACTTCCAGATACCGCTTCTGCGCTTCCCCGGTTTTTTTACGATACCAGTACTGCATTTCTGCTTTTTCCATCATTTTTTTCAGATCGAGATACTGGATGGGCTTTATGACATAGCCGATGGCGTCGATCTGATAGGCATTGAGCGCATATTCGTTGAAGCTGGTCACAAAGCACAGAGCCATGTTTTTCCCCATGCGGCGAAGCTCCTCGGCAGCCTCCATACCCGATAGCTCTGGCATTTCAATATCAAGAAAGATGATGTCATAGTCCTTATTGCCGCATTTCACTGCATCGAGCAGGCCGGTGGCGCTCGCCCATGTGTCCATAGTGAGCTCGCGCCCCGCTTCATTTCCATAGACAGTGATCATTTTCGTTAGTTCATCGCGGTAAAATTCCTCGTCATCGCAGACGGCGATCTTCATTTTCGGCATTTTTGTTCTCCTTCTTTGAATAATAACGGTTCAGCCTGTGCCATTCGTAAAACCGCACTCCGTGCTTATTATGGCTGTTGTCCCTGGTTTACTCATCGACAGGCGCTCAGCTCATCTGATTGTCAGTTGCCGGATCCTCATGCAAGCATAAATCAGCCTCTTGACATCAAATGGCTGAAATGTTACCCAAATATGCTATCATGTTTATTGGTATCTGTAAACAATATGTGGCGTTTGGTAAAGAAACAGTGATGTTTGGCAATTAAATCTGACATAGTGATGTGATATGGAAGATATTTATAAAATAATTTTTATTTTATAAATCTAACCCCATAGCTATTATAATGTGAAAATAGTTAGTTATAATTTAGCAGAAGTATACTGACATGAAACGTATTTTTAGTATGGCTAATGTCAATCTGCCCACGCGGGTCGTTTACAGTTTTGCGGCCATCTTTTCTGTAAGGCATCATCCGCTGGGAGGTATGATCATGTTGCGAATAGTAAGGGGGTAACAGATTTTGCTTTGCCAAATGTCCTTGTTGAACAGCCAAATAGCACATATACATTGAAAAGGGTTATATAAAATGTTAAGGTCAGGGTGAGCTCGATAGAACAAAATACAAGATTGGTACAATAAGTCCGCGGCGATAAATATTGCTTTTTTACTTTCTTGTAAAATCAGATGATAAGGAGAAAAATGATGGAAGTAAGCTTAAACAAAAATTTTGAAGAAATGACTCAGAATGAAATTATGGATATTGATGGTGGCGTTGCATGGGCTTTAGTGGGTTTGGGGGGCTTTTGTGCGGCATGTTTTGGAATGGGTGTGTATAATGGATACAAAGGCAATTCTTAAGCTTATTGAAAAAGCTGCAGTACCATACTATACTTATCCATTGATTCGATATACGGTATGGATAATTACTGCTTGTATCGCCCTGCTATTTTCATATAAATTGGGTGTTGCTGTAGGGAAATTTGTATGGAATATAAATCATTAATTATGTGCATCAGTAGATGTATTGCTTCCTGTTGGAATAATAAACTGATACGTTAAAATAGTGCCGTTGCACAATAGGTAAATGGTTATCTATGGAGCAATGGCACTTTTTTATTTATAATTTGGCAGCAGTATACCGACATGAAACATATTTTCTGTATAGCTAATCTCAATCTGTCCGCGTAGGTCATCTACAGCCTTGCGGACATTTTTTATGCCGATCCCGTGAATGTTTGACTTATCAGTTTTTGTGCTGGTAAAGACACCGCCTTTTTCTTGTATTTTTTCTACGTGGCTGTTATCAACAGTAATGGCAAGGAGAGAATCCTGGCGCTGAAGGTCTATCTTGATCCATCCATCAGCACATTTAGATGCTGCAGTGATCGCATTGTCAAACAGATTGCCAAGAATTGTGATCATGGTAAAATCATCGATTTTCAGATCCGGAAAGTCGTATGTGATCTTACATGAAATATTTTTCTGCTGTGCCATAGCATACTTTTCATTTAGCATAGCAGAAACTGCTGTGGATGACGTCTGGATAGGTGAAGTATCTTTAAAACGATCCCCGATCCTGCTGATATATTCGTGTATTTTCTCACAATTTTTCTGTGAGGCATACCCGTCGATAATGATCAGATGATTCTTGATGTCATGGCGGATAGAGTGGAGGATCTTAAGGTTCTCATCTATCTGCAGGGCATAATCTTCCCTCAGGCGGTTGATCTCAGCCTGCATTTTGTAATTGGCGTTTTCCTCTATCAGGATCAGAAACTTATCGTAAAGAGTAATACACAGAAGAACAAGTATGATCAATGTTGAGAATAGCAATGGAAGTACTTGCGATTCCGGCTCCCTACGGCAGATATAGAGCGTAGTATAGCTGAGCAAAAGGCAGACAGCTAAAATAACCACACTGAAATAAAGATAGTAGCGTGAACGGATCTTGCGGTTCTTTTTGTAGTTTGAATATAGAACATAAACAGTATAGGTAAGAAATGAAACAATGATGAGTTTATATTCTTCATAAATAGCTGATGTAAAAAATGCAACATAATCATTAAAAAGCAATGAATGAAGAAAGAGAATTATAGCCATACTTGCATAAGAATAGATTTGAAGCTTTATAAAAATGCAACAGCTTTTTTTTAACTCCGGATATGTTATTGCTAATAAAAGAAAGAAATCTACAATGGAGCTGATAGCCGGAATGTAGAAATCAGGAACAGAGTATAAAAAGTAAAGGCACAATATTAACACCTTATATTTAACTGATATCTTTTCCTGTCGATTATTGTCGACAAAGCGGAAGAAAAGAAAGACATCGATAAAATTGGAAAGACAATCAATATAAATTCGAAATAAGTTACTCATGATATATCCCCCTTGACTGTTATGTATAATTATAATCAGAAAATATAAAAAAGGAAAGAATGTTTTTGATTTCCTCTGCCTTGCATCGCTCATGTAGTGTTTAAGGGAAATCTTATGCACTATGTAGTTATCCATAAGATCACAAAAAAACAGATTATTATTGCAGATCCGGGCCGTGGCATTGTCAGACTCACTCCGAAAGAATTCTTCGGAAAGACTGCCAGGCCCGGAAAGCCACCGGAATATCAGTGGACAGGGGTACTGATATTCCTTGTGAAGTCGGAAAAGTTTGTAAAAGGGGATGACACAAAAGGATTATTCCAGAGGTCTTTTCATCTGCTCTTTCCGCAGAAGAAACTTCTTCTGCATATTTTTCTGGCGTCTCTTGTATACACTATATTTGGGATTGCAGGGGCATTTTACTATAAAGCGCTGATGGACAATATCCTTCCGGACGGATTGCTCCAGACCCTTACCACGCTGTCTGTCGGCGTTATTTTTTTGAACATTTTCAGGGTGATTCTGGATGCAGTGAGGTCACATCTTTTACTCTATTTAAGCCAGAAGCTGGACATCGCCCTGCTGCTGGGATATTACAGGCATATACTGGAATTGCCCATGAATTTCTTCGGCAGCAGAAAGATCGGTGAGATCGTATCAAGGTTCAATGATGCGTCCAATGTAAGAGATGCGATCTCCGGAGCTACGCTTACAATTATGGTCGATACGCTGATGGCGGCAGGCGGAGCAATCGTTTTGTATATGCAGAATGCGAAGATGTTTGGAATCGCAGTGATTATGGTCGTGATGTATGCGACGATCGTGGCGGGATTTCGCAAGAGCTACGACAGATGGAACCGAAATCAGATGGAAGACAACGCACAGCTCACGTCTTATCTTGTGGAATCACTGAATGGAATACAGACGGTGAAAGCCTTCAATGCTGAGAGGAAGGCAAATTATGAGACTGAGAGCAGATTCGTAAAACTTCTGAAAAGTGTATTCCGGCTCAGCTTCATAGGAAATATGCAGAATGCATTGAAAGTATTTGTAGAACTGGTGGGCGGTATCGTGATCCTGTGGGTCGGCGGTGTGGACGTGATACATGGGACTCTTACGATGGGGCAGCTGATTACCTTTCAGTCTTTGCTCGTGTATTTTCTGGATCCGGTCAAAAACCTGATTAACCTTCAGCCACAGATGCAGACTGCGGTCGTTGCTGCTGACCGTCTGGGCGAGATTCTGGATCTGGAGGCGGAAAAGGGTGAGGATGAACGGCGAAAACTTCACCCGGAGAGTATTGCCGGAGATGTTGAACTAAAGAATATTGATTTTCGTTATGGTACAAGAAAACTGGTACTTGAAGGCGTGAATCTGACAATCAGGAAAGGTGAAAAAGCTGCGTTTGTTGGCGAGAGCGGCTCAGGGAAGACAACTCTTGCAAAACTTCTGCTCCATCTCTATCAGGCGGAAAAAGGTGAGATCCTTATAAATGGAAATAATATAGAAGACATCCGGATCGAAACCCTGAGGGAGAGGATTGCTTACATACCGCAGGAGACTTTTTTGTTTAGTGGCAGTATCTATGAAAACCTGACTCTGGGAATTGATTTTCCCGTGATGGAGGATGTAGTGGATGCTGCCAAGAAGGCACAGGCGCACAAGTTTATTAATGAAATGCCGCTTCGTTATGAGACCAGGCTTGAGGAAAACGGGGCCAACCTCTCAGGCGGGCAGCGCCAACGGCTTGCTATTGCCAGGGCAATGCTGAAAAAACCCGATATATTGATCCTGGACGAGGCGACCAGTAACCTGGATGCAGTGACAGAGCGCGCTCTCGATGATACGATCAGAGAATTCTCGAAAGATATGACTACGATATTTATTGCGCACAGACTCAGTACGATTAAAAACTGTGACCAGATCTATGTGATGGATAAAGGGAAGATAATAGAATCAGGAACGCACGAGGAACTGAAAAAACTGGGTGGGAAGTACGCAGGTCTTGTAAGACACCAGTCGCTGGGAGGTGAAGAGGTATGAATCCGATTGTGATAAATATGGAAGATATGTCAGACAGTACGGAGGTGTATTCCTCCAGACCCAGCCCAATCTTTGCCATACTAATCTGGATTCTGTCAGGCATACTGGTGATCGCGCTTGTGTGGATGGGGCTGTTCCGCATTGATCTTGTGACCCATGCAGACGGGGTGATTAGAAGCGGATCGACGACGGCTACAATCACAAACATAACAGATGGAACGATCCTTTCCTGGGAGGCAGAGGACGGGGAATATTTAAAGGCAGGCCAGACAATATATTCCGTGGATCCGTCAGAACTTGAGAAACAGGAGAAAAGCTGTGTGACTGAGCTGGAAAAAGCAGAGCAAAGGCTGGAAATACTGGGGGCTTATTATAAGGAGCTGGATGGGGAGAGCGGCGCTTTAGATAAATGTAAAGAAAATAGTTATTACGAAGAATTTAGAACAAAGCTTGATGCTGTAAATATCAGTCGTGATATGGTGTGGGCGGATGCCGGTACTCAGCAGAGCCAGTATCAGAACAGTCTGAACAGCATTGACAGCTCGATCAGCAGCCTGACGAATCAGCAGGCAAAGTTAAACCAGATGATCTCTGATATGAAAAACAGGACGAACAGCTTCAGCTCGGATGAGGTGTATTATCATACTGCTGTAGAGGGGTACATAGACCAGTATAACTATACAGCGAATCAGTATGATATCCAGATTGCAGAATTGAAAAGAGCGCAGGAGACGGCAGAGCAGCAGACGGGAAATGACGGTGTACAAACGAATGCGGGAACAGGAGAAGAACCAGTTTCATCTCCGGAGACAGGTAGTAATATGAAGAGTGTAACAGATAACAGTAATACTATCGCAGAATTGGAAAATCAAAAAGCCCTGGCACTTAGCCAGCTTGAGACAGAGTCGATAGCATCTGTAGAACAGTCATTGTCATCGGTTCAGAGCAATCTCGAGTCTCTGAAGACGAATCGGAGCGAGGCGGCGGGAAATCTGAGCGCGCTGGATAATGGTTCTCTGGAACTCAGCACAGACCAGATCGTAACTAACGAAAAGAATACGGTTAATACAGAAATCAATACTTATGAGGGGCAGAAAAAAGAATACGAGGAGACACTGGAAGCGATTCGTACGAGAATAGAGGAATGTGATGTAAAGGCGCAGACTGACGGATATCTGAATCTGAGCGCGGAAAAAACATCAGGAGATCATGTATCTGCCGGTGAACAGATCGGTAATATCGTGCCGGATGGAAACGGCATATTCCGCGCGGTGATCTATGTGGAAAATCAGGACATAGGATCTGTACGCGAAGGGCAGAAGATCAAATATGAAGTGGCGTCCTATCCGCAGGCGGAAGATTATGGGATCTTCGAAGGTGAAGTGACATCTGTGTCGAAAGATATCAAGGTCAACAGTGAAACCGGAATGAGCTACTATGAGGTAGAGGCTACGATTACTGCAAGGGGCAGGGCAGACGGAAAGAAAACCCCTGAGTTCATACAGGGAATGGCTGTGCAGGCAAAACTGGTGACTGGCGAGGAAAGTGTGCTTAAGTATCTGTTGGAAAAGATTGATCTGGAGGATGAGTGAGAAGAGCGAAAAAGAATTTTCTGCCGAATATCACTGGGAAAGTGCCAAATAGCATAGGTGCATTGAGAGTAATCAGATATAATGATATGCTGTTAGTGAACATGATATGGCTGATTTATAGAATGTGAAATGAGTATATATTCATTATTATCATTCGATGAAATGCAAGAAGTCGGTGGAGGAAAAGGTCTTGGATGGCTTGGTTTACTTCAACCAGCCTATGACTTTTTGCGTGGAATAGGATCAGGATTTATGGACGCTTGCAAAAGAGGCGACTAGGAGGGTGATGTTATGGAGGAAAAAAGATTTCTTGAAATGACTGAAACCGAAATGTTAGAGATTTCTGGTGGAGAAAGTATATTTTACAAAATTGGAGAACTTGCAGGTAACGTGTTATATTACATGTGCAAAGGGTGGTCAGCTATAAAAGGCTAGGAAAATGGCACAAAGAGGGAGGGGCTCTCTTTGTGCCAAAATATTAGTAGAATGTGTCAAAATTCATGAGCAAAATATAAGGGTTTGAAAATGAAAATAATCTTTAAGCAGATTTTTATATTATTTATAACTATGATTCCTGCAACATTTGCTGGAATGATAGTCATGGCTCTTTGCAGGCTGATAAAGTTTCCAGAAGGACCTGTGTATGTAGCGAGCAGTAATATATATAGCGTATTATGGCTGGCTTTGTATGGGGGTAGTACGAAGCGTTGTAGAAAGAAAAAGTTAAATGGACTCGTGAAGATGCGAGAACCTTGCCTTATAGAATGGCTTCGTTACTGTCTGATCATATTAGGAGGTTCTGTAGCTTTCAGCTTTTTTACAGAATGGATTATAGATATCATCAATATTTTATTTGGTAAAGAAATTGTGGCATCCGATCATATCGGAAATCTTACAGAAAATATTCCTGTCTACTGGCTGATTCTATGCGCAGTGATTATCTCTCCTATTATAGAGGAAATACTGTTTAGGAAGGTTCTTCTGGAAAATCTTCTCCCATATGGAACGTGTAAAGCTGTGTTGCTGAGTGGATTTTTATTTGGAGTTATGCACTTGAATATAGAACAATTGCTTTATTCGACATTTGTAGGATGTATCTGTGGCGCGATTGTTGTAAGAACAGGAAAAGTGAAAAATGCAATTTGCATGCACATGCTGACAAATTTATTTGGCGGGGTGATCTTTCCAAGATTGTCTTTAGAAGGAACGGTAATTGTCAGCATCGGTTTGGTATTGGGTGGTTTGATTTCAGCAGGGATTGAAATTAAAAAATGTACTAAAAAATAGAATATTTCTCAAAAATCTTTTGAAATAAATTCCACCCCCCGCTATACTGATAAAGCTGTGAAGCGTGAGATTGCTGCTGATACAAAAACATAAGCAAGAGCAGGTTTTCCGTGGAGCGAATGTCAAGTTAGGAAACTGGCGACAATTCACTGTACGAATCACAACAGTCTCTCATTTTTATACGTAGAACAGTACTATGCCAGGAGTTGAAAAAGCGAGAGCGCCGTGTATGTTTCGCGCGATACACAGAGGAGGGTGTACAGCCACCGCTTGTCGTACTAAGTTACAAGTACGGCAAGCGGTGGCTTTTTTGATTTATGGTGTTTCTGTACTGTCGCTTTTTTTATTCATATTCATCCAGTTTTCCTGATTTACATATGACAGCTGTGATTCGATGATCTTCAGGTAGATATCGTCCTGTTTGCCGCGGGATACCCGGGCAGTCAGATTCAGAATTGAGAGAAAACGTTCGTTCTCGTGCAGAGAACGATAGTAGTGGTTCAGCTGATCCAGTGTTTTCCGATATATGAACAGTGCAGTTGCGGCAACGAATTCTATGATCGTAC
>CALWFS010000050.1 GCA_944377705.1 uncultured Mediterraneibacter sp.
CTGTTTACCACCTGTTGCTATAATCGCGTACATATGGCACCTCCTATTATCATTACTCGCCAATTACGGTGTCTGCAAAAGCAGAACTTAAACCTCATTGTGCGGCATACTGTTGTAGTATATCATAGATATTTCCGGCTCGTCAATAGGAATCCGGCAAATTTTTCAGCTTTTCGTAACAGTATTCTATAATGCTTTTTCTCGTAATAATGCCGATGAATTTATTCTGGTCATCCACCACGGGCACAAAGTTCTGGTTCATCGCTTTCTGGATCAGGTCTTCCATGTCTGAATCCGCGGATACAGCTTTGTAATCAGCCTTTCTCGGGAAGTCCTGAATAAAGATATTCTCCGCTTCCTTCAAATTCAGATTAGTATAGCGCTTGATCCCCCAGAGAAGATCTCCCTCTGTGATCGTCCCTGCATACTCGCCTTCTTTGTTCAGCATGGGAATGGATGCGTATTTGTGATATTCCATGGTCTCCAGTACCTGGCGCAGAGTGCCGTAATCATATACACAGGCTGTCTCGCTCTTTGGTTTCAAAAAGAACAGAATGTTCATTTTTTATCTATTATCCGCCTTTCCTTAAATCTGTGTAAGTACGAAAATCTCATACAGTGCACGGATTGCGTTCTTGAAATCTTCGTGTTTCACACCGACTATGATGTTGAGCTCGCTGGAGCCCTGATCGATCATCTTCACATTAATATGAGCGTGTGCCAGGGCTGAGAAGATACGTCCGGCTGTACCGCGAGTGGATTTCATGCCGCGGCCGACAACCGCGACAAGAGCAAGGTCTGATTCCAGCTCAATGTGGTCAGGACGAACAGCTCTCTGGATATCGGAGAGGATCTTCTGCTCCTTCTCCTCAAACGCGCTTTTATTCACAAAGATTGTCATCGTGTCGATGCCTGACGGCATATGCTCGATAGAAATGCCGTTATCCTCAAATACCTGGAGGACTTTTCGGCAGAAACCGATCTCGGAGTTCATCATCGCCTTTTCGATCGTGATCGAGGCAAAACCGTCTGTCCCCGCGATTCCTGTGATCGTGTATTTCGGCTGTCGGCATGTGCTCTCTACAATGAGAGTGCCTTTGTCTTCCGGCGCGTTCGTATTGCGGATGTTGATCGGAATGCCAGCCTTTCTTACAGGGAAGATCGCGTCCTCATGGAGAACACTTGCGCCCATGTAAGAAAGCTCCCTCAGCTCCTTATAGGTGATCGTTTCGATGGATTTCGGATTTTTCACGATACGAGGATCCGCGATAAGGAAGCCTGATACATCAGTCCAGTTCTCATACAGATCTGCATGCACAGCGAGCGCTACCAGTGATCCTGTAATGTCAGAACCGCCCCTGGAAAATGTTACAACAGTCCCGTCTGCTTTCGCGCCGTAAAACCCGGGCACTACAGCCGAGTTCATATTTCTGAGCCTTTCTGAGAGCAGATCGTTGGTCGTTTCAGCGTTAAAAGAACCGTCATCGTTAAACCTCACGACTTCTGCCGCGTCAACAAATTCAAATCCGAGATAAGATGACATGATCTTTCCGTTCAGGAATTCCCCTCTGGAAGCAGCATAATCCACTCCGGCTTTATTCTGAAAATTTTCGCGGATGGACTCAAAATCCGCATTCAGAGAACAGTCCAGATTCAGACCGTCAATGATCTCCTGATATCTCGCTTTAATATCTTCGAGCTGTCCCGAAAAGTCTTCTCCATTTACAGCAGACTCATAGCAGGCATACAGCATATCCGTTACCTTCGTGTCGCTGGAAAAGCGCTTGCCGGGAGCAGACGGCACGACATAACGTCGGTTTTCATCCTCGTGAATGATCGACCCAACCTTTTTAAACTGATCAGCGCTTGCCAGAGAGCTTCCGCCAAACTTAACTACTTTTTTCATTCTTTCTCTTCCTCCAAAAGCCGAACTTTTATCATAATGTGATTCAGACGTATCCTCTTCTTAGGTACAATGTATTTATCGAAGAAGATCGGCGCCGGTCCGGCGCATTCTCGGTACAATATTATAACGCTTCCATGCGGGCTTGTAAATGATAATTTTCCTCTTCGTAAAGCGGTCTGCGGACTTTCTTGCGGGTAATTTCCACAAGCCCGAGAGGCGTGATATCCACAAGCGATGTCTGGATCGGATCCTTTGCAAGAAAAAAACGAAATTCACGGAGAAGCTGCTGCGTGTCTTCTTCGGATTCCATATTGATAAAATCAACGATAATGATCCCGGACAGGTTTCTCAGACGGATCTGCTTCGCCGCCTCTCGTGCTGCCTCCAGGTTGACCTTCATAGCTCCTTCCCTGCTTGCGGTCCTGCTCCCTGCTTTTGCCGCTGTCTTTCCGGAATTTACGTCAATAACAGTAAGCGCTTCCGTGGGCTGGATGATAAGGTATCCCCCTGTCTTAAGCCAGGCGCGTTCTCTCAGCGCTTTTTCCAGGATGGTCTGTGTACTGTAGAGTTTATCAAGTGGAAAAGCGGGATCATCATAGAGTTTCAGAAGGGACAGTTTATCCGGCAGTTCTGTTTGGAAATAGGATTGTATTCCTGTATACAATCCTTTGTCTCCTATGATGATCTCCTTCATCCCGTCCATGTAGACGTTTTTCAGATCCAGGATATAGGAAGGCGGCGCTGATTTCAGGCAGGAAAAGCACTTTCTTGTGGAAGCGGTCCGAAAAAGAGCTTCATATTCTTCTTTCAGAGAGTTGATTTCATTGAGCACATCCTGAAACGGAACGTCTTTAGCATTCGTCCGGACAATGATCCCGTATCTGTCGTTTTGGAAACTGCTCAGCCTCTCCTTATATTCATCCCGCAGACTTTTCGGAATCTTGGAAGACACGCCGATCCTGGTATTCCCATGGGTCAGCACTGCATATCTTCCTGTAAAGCTGATGCTGCCTGTCACAGTAGGTGCTTTCGTCTTGACAGCTTCCCGGCTGATCTGAACAACAAGCTCATCCCCGATGCAGAGCGCCTTTTTCCCTGTCTTATGAGTGAAGAAAGAGGCTTCTGCATCTTTCATATCATAATAACAGTTCACACCTTTTTCGATTTCAATAAACGCCGCTCCGATATTAGGGACAATGTTTTTCACTTTGCCCACATAGATATCCCCGAGTCTGTGGCTGCCGATCCCTGCTGCTTCTTCTGCGGCACTATGGATTTCTACGATATCCCCGTCTTCAAGAAAAAAAGTCCGTATCCTGTTTTCGCGTTTTTCAATCAGGATCTTTCGTTCCAATTTGTTCCTTCCTCTCTCTGCTGTTCAAAAATATTACATTGATATCTCCTGTCCCAGTGATTCCAGGGATACAAGATTTCTCTTTCCGGCCTCTCCCGTATCTGCATACATCTCAAGCCTATGATATGCAAACGAGACAGAATCTTTCGGAATTGCGCACACAGAGAGAAAAGTCTCCATCACAAGATCCGGCTTTAAATTATCCACACTTCCCGCCGCAAGCTGAAGCCAGATGCTCTCTCCCTGTATTTTCCATCTGTAGATCAGCGGCCGGATATCCACTTCTCTCTCACTGCGCTTTGTCTGTTTGATGACCCTGATTTCTTTCTGAGTCATAAAATCAGCAAATTCATTTTTCCAGTTCTCCGGAAGGGATCCGTTCTTTACAGAGATAAGATAGTCCGCCGCTGCAAGGATCGTCATCCCTGTCGTTTTTTTCTCGTCCGGGATCTGGCGGATGCTTAAAACTTCGATTCCTTCCACACATTCTTCATTCATGCGCCTCACTGCTTCCCGGCTGTCCACAGGGGCTGTCAGCTCGATATCCAGATATTCACCGTCGCTTGTAAGTCCAATTCCGAGAGGGCTGGCAAAAGACATGATCATATGGGGGCTGTATCCACCTGTAAATGCGATAGGAATGTCTGCACGCCTCATAAGCTTCTGGAAAAAACGCATGACATCCAGGTGTCCGATAAAGCGAAGGACACCGTATTTTCTGAATTTAATTCTTGCCTTCATAGCAGACACCTCCTCCGAACGATGCAGCGCCGCAGCCGGAGCACTGCATCCGGCAGTTTGGCGTGACCTCACCCTGTATTGCCTTTTCCCACTCCCTGTACAGGAATTTCCGGCTCACGCCGATATCAATAAAATCCCATGGGAAGAGCTCATCAGCACCGCGCTGTCTTAAATTGTAAAAATCAATATCTACTCCGGTATTTTCAAACGCCTGCATCCACAGCTCATTGTGGAAACATTCTGTCCATGAGTCAAACAGACATCCCAGCCGGTAAGCTTCCTCTATCACTTTTCCGACTCTCCGGTCCCCCCTTGCCATAACTCCTTCCAGGACCGTAGTCTGGGCGTCATGCCAGTTATATTTCAGGCTCTTCCGGTTCAGCTGTGCCTGAAATTCCTCTTTTACAATAGACGCGCGCCGTGTATATTCCTCTGCCGAAAACATAGACGCCCACTGAAACGGCGTAAAAGGCTTTGGGACAAAGAAAGACGAGCTTGCCGTGATCTGGCATTTCCCGTTTCTCTGTTCTTTCGGAATCTCGTAATATCTTCGCGCCACCCGATCAGACAGACGCGCGATCTCCCTCATATCCACTTCAGTTTCCGTCGGAAGGCCGAGCATGAAGTACAGCTTCACCTTGCTCCATCCCCCATCGAACGCCTGTCCCGCGCCCTCCAGGATATCCTCCTCTGTGAGTCCTTTATTGATCACGTTTCTCATCCTCTGGGACCCGGCTTCAGGGGCAAATGTAAGGCTGCTCTTTCTGATGTCTTGGACGCGGCTCATGACATCCAGAGAAAATGCATCAATTCGAAGAGACGGGAGTGAAATATTGATTCCCTTGTCCTTGAATTCGTCGATCAGGAATGTCACAAGTTCCTTTAATTCTGAATAATCACTGGAGCTAAGCGAGCTAAGTGAGATTTCTTCATGCCCGGTGTTTTTCAGCATGGCTCGGGCATATTCCTTAAGCGTTTCCACATTCCGCTCCCTTGTAGGACGGTAGATCATCCCGGCCTGGCAGAAGCGGCATCCTCGGATGCAGCCCCGCTGGATCTCGAGCACCACTCTGTCCTGGGTCGCCTTGATAAAAGGAACCACCGGCTTCATAGGATAAGGGCTGTCCGTCACTTCCATGACAGCCTGTTTTTTTACCCTTGCAGGCGCGTGTGCATTATTAGGAGTAAAAGACAGCAGTGTTCCGTCTTCCTTGTAGGCGGCATCATAAAACTGAGGCACATAGAGACCTTCGATTTCAGCGGCTCTCTCCAGAAACTCCTTTCGGTTTTTTCCGGATCCTTTCCACTCTTTATAAGCATCAAGCAGCTCGTCATAAACGGTCTCTCCCTCTCCGATATAGAAGATATCAAAGAAATCAGCAAGGGGCTCTGGGTTATAGGAACACGGTCCGCCGCCGATCACGACAGGGTCTGCATCGGTTCGCTCTGCTGCGTGGAGGGGAATATGGCTCAGTTCCAGGATCTGAAGAATATTTGTATAGCACATCTCAAACTGGATGGTAATGCCGAGAAAATCGAACTTTTTCACAGGATCCTGGGATTCCAGGGCAAAAAGAGGGATCTTCTGATCACGCATGACTTTATCCAGATCCGTCCACGGGGAGTAGACCCTCTCGCACCAAGTGTCTTCCCTGCGGTTAAACATATCATACAGGATCTGGATCCCCAGATGAGACATACCAATCTCATACACGTCCGGAAAACACATGGCGAAACGGACATCCACCTTGTCTTTATCCTTCATCACAGAATTTACCTCGCCGCCGATATAACGCGCCGGCTTTTCAATATTCAGTAATATTTCATCGCTTAAAGCTAACTTTCTCATACTCTGCCTCATTTTATCTTTTCCCAGACTTCTTCGTCAAACCTGCGGTTTTTATAGTAGTAAGGTCTGTCCTCCTCTGTGATTTCGCGGATCACCCTGCAGGGATTTCCTGCCGCGCAGACATTAGCAGGGATGTCTTTTGTTACAACGCTTCCTGCGCCGATTACAACATTATCCCCGATCGTAACCCCGGGAAGGATGACACAGCTTCCCCCGATCCATACATTGTTTCCGATCGTAACAGGGATCCCGTACTCATATCCGGAGTTCCTGCTGTCGGGATGGATGGGATGCCCCGCTGTATAGATCGATACATTCGGACCAAACATTACGTTATTCCCGATTCTGATCTCTGCCACATCCAGCATGACACACCCGGTATTTGAATAGAAATTTTCTCCCAGGATGATATGCTTTCCGTATTCACAGTGGAACGGCGGCTCAAAGTATACGTGTTCACCGTGGATGATTCCCGCCTCATCCAGGAATTTTCTCCCTGATTCCGGGTCAAAGGGCATAACCGTATTATATTGTCTGATCGCTTTTTTTGCAATTAGTTGTTCCTCTATAACACTGGCATCTGAATAGTATGCCATTTCATGATCTCTGCGGTATCTGTTATCCATTCTGTTTCCTCCTCAATTGAATCCGTTCGTTCTATTTTACACCGACTTTATTGATAACACAACAAAAAACTGGCCTCACGGGAGAGGCCAGTCAGACAACTGCCGCATTCATTCCAAGGCATCGTGCAGAAGCTTCTTCAAGGTTTCCGCAAACTCCTCGATATAATAATTGGTGTGTTCTTTCAGCCAGAATACACAGTAGTTTCTCTGGAGCCGGATGCCATTTTGGAAAATGGGCAGCCTCTTTATCGCCGCTCCCGGCGGGGGAAGCGTGCCCACACTTTCTATGGGGAGAAAGCCACGGTTTCCTGCTACCATCAGCCGCCCCTCTTCAAGATTTTCGGCAAACAGAAATTTGCCTCCAAAGCCCAGTGTATTCTGAAAGTAGTCCTGTTCTGTGTTCTGCTGTTCTCTGGAAGAGATCAGGATACAGGGCGTGCGCTTAAGGAGCTCCAGATCAACGGATTCCCGGCTGCTGAGCCGGTTTCTCACTGAAATCTCCGCATAACATCCACACTGCAGTAGCTGGTAATTTTCGTACTGGCTGGAAAAAGCTCTCCTCTGATCACTCAGGATCAGGTCCACACCGCCGAACCGGAGCAGGTCGTAAAGCTCTTCATGGGTTCCGTTTACAATGCTGATCTCCACTTCCGGATAAAGCTGTGTAAACTCTGCCACTGCCTGGTGGAGTTCCTGTCCGCTGTAACATCTCAGATATCCGATGCGAAGCCCCAGCTCATCATCTTTTCCGATCCGTACTGTCTCTCTTCGGACAGCTTCGACTTCATCCAGGATCCCTTTGCTCTGACTATAAAAATATTCCCCGGCAGGGGTAAGAGTAAATTTTCGATTTTCTCTGTGGATCAGATCCACGCCAAGCTCATTCTCCAGCGCGCGTATCTGCTGTGAGATCGCTGACTGAGAGATATAGCACTGTTCTGCCGCTTCCGTGAAACTGTTACAGTCAACAACAGCGGTAAAATATCTCATCTGCCGAAACAGCAAAGAATCACCATCCCTTCACTGACTTTATGATACTGTATCATTTACACTGTATCAAATAAATGTGCAGTCCGTCAATGAGAGGATTCTGGGCTGTTTTCATATTTACATCATCTGCTGCGCCGTGGTCATAAGTCTTTCCACACCTCCATAACAGTGTCCATGTCAATATCTTTCTCGATCTGATTCACAATGGATGTGCTGTTCACCTCCGCCACTCCGGCATTGCTCTGGTCCATGTATACAAAACAGATAAAACACAGGATACCGATCACCAGGCGAAGGTAGAAGCTTCCGCCTGTCTGCTCTTTCTGTCCCTCTTCATTATGATACAGATCATGATAGATCCTGCCGTATCTGGGGTGAACGGCGGGGATATCCCTGCGTTCATCGTACAGTCTCTTTGTCTGCCGAAGAAGCTCTCTGCGGCGCATTTCCGAATCATTCATATATTGCCTCTATCCTTCCCAGTGATTTATTTCCTCGCTCTGCTCCTTATCCCTTCACGCATGTCTTCCGTTTCCGATGTACGGACAAGAGGCAGATCCATACGGTATTGTCGGCTACAATATCCTATGTCTCTGCCTCTTCTCTTAGAACCGGACAGCTTCCGGTCTCTTATCTGGTTATCTCATCTCTGTTATCTGTCTGCGAGCTCATTTGTGATATCTTCCCATGTCACGCCCCGCTCCACCATAAGCACCATTGCGTGATAAAGGAAGTCTGAGATCTCATATTTGATTTCTTCCGGATTCGGATTTTTTGCGGCGATTACGATCTCTGTCGCTTCTTCTCCGACTTTTTTTAAGATCTTGTCCAGCCCCTTGTCAAACAGATAATTTGTATAGGAACCTTCCTTCGGATTCTGTCTGCGGTCCATGATCGTATCATAGACGGATTCAAAGACCTGGAGAGGGTTCTTTGCATCATGATCCGCCCCCACAATCGTTGTGTAAAAGCACGAACGATTCCCCGTATGGCATGCCGCCCCGACCTGCTCTACTTTGGCAAGGAGTGTATCTCTGTCGCAGTCCACGGCAAGGGAGCGGACGTACTGATAGTGCCCGGAAGTCTCACCCTTTACCCACTGAGACTGCCTGCTCCTGCTGTAATAGGTCATTCGCCCCGTCTTTACAGTATGGTCAAACGCCTCTTCATCCATGTATGCCATCATTAAGACTTCATTTGTCTTATAGTCCTGCACAATGACCGGGATCAGTCCCTGCTCGTTCAGCTTGAACTCAGAAAATTCCATCACACTCTCAAAGGAAGTCATCTGGATGCCCGCGTCCGTACAGATCTCCTTAAATTTATTAAAATCCATGTTCAGGCTGCTGACAAACATACCTGACACACCTTTTACACCATCGGATTTCAGGATACGCAGGATTTCTTCCTGATCCGGTGTATCTGTGAGAACCACACAGGGGACGTCTGTCACATTGATGACGGAGTTTAAGTCCAGCCTGTGCATAAATACAATCTCTGTGCTGTATTCCTCGATCAGATGCTGCTGTTTGAATAAGGCGTCAAAGTCATTCAGGGATACTGCGATCCTTTCCTTTCCAAAGCGCTTTGATACCTCCTCGATCAGATCGATGGAGAGCGGCTTGGAAAAATTTAAAACTGCCCGCTTTGCGCCTGCGTAAAGCAGCTTCTTTACGTCCTCTGCCCTTCTGATATTCCCCCCTGCGATCAAGGGGATGCTGATAACACGATTGATCTTCTTGATCAGATCGATTGATTCATCGTGCTCTTCATCGCTGTCGGAGAGGTCAAAAACGATCAGCTCGTCAGCTCCTCTCTCACTGTATTGTTTTGCAAGTCCGATGACATCGTCAGCCACGACCGACCTGTCGTCAAACCATTTCACTGCCTTTCCACCGCTAATAAATATGCACGGGGTCAGTCTTTTATAGCTCATGTATCTATTCTCCTTTTTATCCATTCCTCAAAGTGTGCCTTTTGTGGACCACACGTCTTTGATCCGGGGCTCCAAGGACACTGCCATGTCGAGTGCCTTGCCGAACGCCTTAAACATTGCTTCTGCCATATGATGATTATTTCCTGATTCCAGAATCTTCACATGCAGGTTCATTGCCGCGCTATATGAGACAGCATAGAAAAATTCCCGCACCATTTCCGTATCCATGCCCCCCAGCCTGGGCACGGTAAAATCTGCATCATATTTCAGATAAGGACGTCCGGAAAGATCCACCGCGCACAGAGCCAGCGTCTCATCCATGGGCAGGATAAAATAGCCGTACCGCTTTATCCCTGCCTTGTCTCCCAGAGCATTCGCTATTGCCTGTCCCAGCACGATCCCTGCATCCTCTATGGTGTGATGGCTGTCCACTTCGACATCCCCTTTGACCCGGATATCCAGGTCAAAGAGTCCGTGACGCGCAAACCCGTCCAGCATATGATCAAAAAAAGGGATTCCTGTATTGATATTATTACAGCCCTGTCCGTCAAGATTGATCGTAACGCTGATATCTGTCTCTTTCGTTTTTCTTGCGCAGCTTCCGATCCTCTGTTCCATCTCCGCTTACCTCCTATTCATCCTTTCCGTCAAAACGCACTTTGATCGAATTTGCATGGGCAGTCAGATATTCTGCTTTCGCAAACTGCTCGATGTCTGCATGGATCTTTTCCAGTGCATCCCGTGAATAGGATATGATGCTCGATTTCTTGATAAAATCATCAACGGACAGAGGCGAAAAGAATTTCGCCGTCCCGTTTGTCGGCAGCACATGGTTCGGTCCCGCAAAATAATCCCCAAGCGGTTCGCTTGAATATTTTCCGATAAAGATGGCGCCTGCATTTCGGATCTTTGTCATTACTTCAAAGGGATCTGCTGTCATGATCTCCAGATGTTCGGACGCGATTTCATTCGCCGCGTCAATCGCATCTCCCAGTGTTTCTGCCACAAGAATATGTCCGTAATTGTCAAGTGATTTCTGTATGATCTCTCCTCTGGAAAGCTCTCTGACAAAGGTGTCTGTCCAGTCAGATACCCTCTCGGCAAGCTCCATGCTGGTCGTCACAAGGATCGCGCTTGCAAGCTCGTCATGTTCTGCCTGTGAGAGCAGGTCAGCAGCCACATAGCGGGGATCTGCCGTCTCATCAGCCAGAACAAGAATCTCGCTGGGTCCTGCGATTGAATCAATGCTGACATGACCGTACACGGCCTTCTTTGCCAAAGCCACATAAATGTTGCCCGGTCCCACGATCTTATCGACTTTCGGGATACTCTCGGTGCCGTACGCGAGTGCCGCAACCGCCTGGGCCCCTCCGGCTTTATAAACTTTGTCCGCTCCGGCTTCCTTTGCCGCGACGAGAGTCGTAGGCGTTACCTTCCCGTCCTTTCCCGGAGGCGTTACCATGATGATCTCATCTACCCCTGCTACCTTGGCAGGCATAATGTTCATGAGCACGGATGACGGATATGCCGCCTTCCCGCCAGGCACATAGACCCCCACCTTTGCCAGTGCAGTCACCTTCTGCCCGAGGATCGTTCCGTCCGGTCTGCTGTCAAACCAGCTGTACTGCATCTGTTTCTCATGGTAGGATCGGATATTGACAAGCGCTTTTCTGATCACTTCGATCAGCCCAGGATCGACTGTGTCATACGCCTCCTTTATCTCATCCTCGGTCACAAGGATGTTGGATGAATGGATGTCTGCTCCGTCAAATTTCTTTGTATATTCAAACAGCGCCTCGTCTCCCCGCTCTTTTACCGCGTCAAGGATCACGCGCACGCTTTCTTCATATTTCCCATAACTGTTGGGGCTGCGTTTTAACAGATCCTCCAGCAGATTTTTCTTTGTATTCTGGTCAAGTTTCTCAATTCGCATAATATCCTCCTGGCTTACTCTTCCCTGAGTAAAGTCCGCAAATCTGTGATCAGCTTTTTGATCCGTTCATTCTCCATACGCATGCTTACCGGGTTGACGATCATTCGCGCGGAAAGCGGGCACACCTCTTCAAGGACCACAAGCCCGTTTTCTTTCAGAGTAGAGCCTGTCTCCACAATATCAACGATCACTTCGGACAATCCGACGATCGGTGCAAGCTCGATGGACCCGTTCATCTTGATGATCTCCACAGTCTGATGTTTTTTGTTGTAAAAATAATCTTTCGCGATCTTCGGATATTTTGTGGCAGCACGGATCAGCTCCCTGTGCTGCAGAAGTTCTGCGGCATCCTTATAGCCGCACACGCACATCCGGCATTTCCCGAAGCCAAGGTCAAGCACTTCATGCACCTTTCTGCCTTCTTCTATGATTGTATCCTTTCCGACGACCCCGATATCCGCTGCTCCATACTCTACATAGGTGGGGAC
>CALWFS010000051.1 GCA_944377705.1 uncultured Mediterraneibacter sp.
GCGGGAAATGGATTCCAGGTCGCATGCTTCCCCCTTTTCCCTCAGTTCATCATACCTGCGCTTTGCGCGTGTCTCCACGCTTGCTGTAAGGTAGATCTTTACATCTGCGTCCGGCAGGATATTTGTTCCGATATCTCTTCCATCCATGATCACATCCTGCTCTCTCGCAAGAGACCGCTGAAGCTCGAGAAGCTTTTTCCTCACAGCCGGGATCGCTGATGTCCTGGAAGCCATATTCCCTGCCTCCTCTGTGCGCAGCATGGATGTTACATTTTCACCGTTCAGATATACCTGCTGGATCCCATCCTCATATCCAATGGTCACCTCTGCATCTTCACAAGCCGCTGCCACTGCATCTTTATTATCAGCACTGACTCCCTTTTTCAGAAAATGAATTGCAAGTCCTCTGTACATTGCGCCTGTATCTACATATATATAACCCTTTTCTTTAGCGACCAGCTTCGCGATCGTACTCTTTCCTGCACCGGCTGGTCCATCGATTGCCACATTATACCCCATGATATCCTCCTCGTATAAAAAACTAAATCCAGTATACCCTGAGAGAGACTGTTACACAAGAGGTTTATTTTCCCGCATTCACCCCCGCCAGATATCCTGTACTCCACGCAATCTGAAGATTGTATCCTCCGGTCACTGCGTCCAGGTCCAGCACTTCTCCGGCAAAATAAAGACCGTTTACAAGTTTTGACTCCATGGTCCCCGGATCGATCTCTTTTACGGACACTCCGCCTTTTGTGATGATCGCTTCATTATATCCACGCATGCCCGTGAGAGTCATATGAAAGTCTTTGATCAGGCGTACAAAGCGCAGGCGTTCTTCTTTTGTGACTTCATTTACCTTTTTCCCCTCCGGGACTTCTGAGAGTTCAATGATCACAGGTTTTAATTTTGCAGGGAAAAGACTGTCGACCGCATTTTTAAACTGCCGGTTATGGTTCGCTTCAAATTCCCTTAATACTCTTTTATCCAGCTGTTCTTCCTCAAGAGCCGGTTTCAGATCGATGTGAAGCGTCAGCGGATGTTCTTTCAGCTTTTTCCCGACAATACTGCTGGCGCTCAAAATCACTGGCCCGGTCACACCATAATGGGTGAAGAGCATTTCTCCAAATTCTTCATACAGCTTTTTCTTTCCGTCAGTGATCTTTATTTCGATATTTCTCAGAGATAATCCCATTAATTCTTTTGCATACCACTCTTTCACTTCCATTGGCACCAAAGCCGGAGAAAGATCTGTCACTTTATGACCGCACTCCCGGGCGAATCGATATCCGTCTCCCGTGGAGCCTGTGGACGGATAGGAAATCCCCCCTGTTGCAATAATCACTGCGTCAGCATATATTTTCTTTCCGGAGGAGAGCCGGACACCTATGGCGCTTCCGTCTTCTGCAAGAATTTTCTCTGCTTCCGTTCTCAGACTGACCGCAACTCCGAGCCGTTTCATTTCCTGTTCCAGCGCACGGATCACATCGGAAGAATGGTCTGATTCGGGGAATACTCTGCCGCCCCGCTCTACTTTTGTCTCCACCCCCAGCCCTTCAAAAAAATCTATGACCTGATCATTTGTCAGGCTGTAAAAGCTGCTGTACAAAAATTTGGGGTTGCTGACCACTGCGGAAAAGAGTTCATCAATATCTGCGGCGTTTGTTATATTACATCTCCCTTTACCTGTAATAAACAGCTTTTTTCCCAGTTTTTCATTTTTCTCAATCAAAAGAACTTTCTTTCCATTCCGCGCCGCAGTGACCGCTGCCATCATTCCCGCCGGGCCGCCGCCAACCACAAGGATCTTACTCATCTGTCTGGTCTTCCTTTCCAGCTTCCTGCTCTTTTTCCGATACTTCAGCTTTTCCTGTACCGTTTACAGAAAAGGAACCGCTCACCGGATTCAATTCGTCGCCGCTGTATACCTGATATTCACCCCAGAGCTGCTCCAGTGTTTCCAGGGTTGAGACTACCTCTTTCTGTTTCTTCATGCACAGCGCGACAACCAGCGCATTGATCACGCTCAAAGGCGCGACAAGGGAGTCCACGATAGACGCCATATCGCTTCGCGCGATCAGGTTACAGGAAGAATACAGGTTCATGGGAGAATGGATGCTGTCTGTAAGGGTGATCACTTTTGCCTTTCTGTTGCTGGCAAACTCCAGAGCCTTTAAAGCACGCATGGAATATCTCGGAAAACTGATCCCAATGATCACATCTTTTTCGTTAATGCGTATCAATTGTTCAAATATTTCACTGGAACTGTTCGTAGCCACAGTCGTAACATTTTCACAAATCAGATTCAGATAGAATCCGAGAAATGAAGCCAGCGGCGCGCAGCTCCTGATCCCTATCACATAGATCCGTTTTGCGCCAAGGATTGTGTCAATGGCAAGATTAAACGCCTTGTGGTCGATCACGGAAAGAGTCTGTTTGATCTTTTCAATGTCAGAGTTCAGGACAGTCTCCAGAATCTCGCTCTGACTGATTCTTCCATATGTGACCTCCATCCTCTGTATCGAATTCAGCTTATTTCTCACCAGTTCTTCCAAAGCCTTCTGAAATCCCGGATACCCCTTGTATCCCAGCTGAATGGCAAAGCGGACGACCGTGGACTCGCTGACTCCTACGGTTTCTCCCAGCTTCGCCGCTGTCAGAAATACCGCCTTGTCATAATTCGCACACACATAGTCTGCCAGCCTGCGCTGCCCTTTGCTCATCTTCGCATATTTCCCCTCTATTCTGAGGATCAGTTCATTTGTCGTGTTTTCTGCTGTTTCCATAATACTATAATCTATCCTTCATTTTATTGCCCGATGTTTACAGGTCTTGTATATTCTTTTAACCATGACTTTTCTTCGTCATTCATATAAGGTGCGACAACTTCAAAGACTTTCTTATGATAATCATTAAGCATGATCCGCTCCTCTTCAGTCATTTGCTCCGGCAGCAGCGCGTCAAGATCAATAGGGACAAAAGTCAGCGGCTCAAAGTGCATGAACTGCCCGTATTCATTTTTTTCATCCTCACACACCAGAAGCTCATTCTCAAGCCGAATGCCATGAGACCCCTGTATATAAATTCCCGGTTCATCTGTTATCACCATATTCTTTTCCAGAACCGGCGCCGGCGTCTTTCCTTCTTTCCAGCGGAAATTCACGGGCGGTTCATGTACATTGAGCAGATACCCCACCCCGTGTCCTGTTCCGTGATTAAAATTCACCCGCTTCTCCCAGTATATCTCCCGTGCAATGCAGTCCAGGTTCGCTCCGCTGCACCCGTGAAGAAAGACTGTATTCATCAGTCGGAGCATTGCACGGGCAGTCAAGGTAAAATCCTCTTTTTCCCTTTGGGATACTTCCCCAAGAGCTACTGTCCGGGTGATATCCGTTGATCCTTCCATATAATGCCCGCCGGTATCTGTCAGCAGGAATTTTCCCTCAGAAAGAACTGCATTCGACTCTTCTGACGCACTGTAATGTACAATTGCGCCGTGGTCTGCAAATGCGCTGATTGGTTCAAAGCTCGCTTCCAGATATCCCCCCTGATCTCTGCGAAAAGTCTCCAGTTTTTCGGCTGCAGATATCTCTGTGATCTCCTGTTTTCCGATATTCTTTTTCAGCCAGTACATGAATCGGGTATGTGCCGCTGCATCTTTTAAATGTGCTTTCCTGATATTTGCGACCTCAGTATCATTTTTAATAGATTTCATCAATATCTCGGGGTTCTCTGTTTCTCTGATCCCTATATTTTCCGGAAGTCTTCTGTACAGCGCATAGTTCACCCTGTCCGGATCGAGCAGGACGCATGATGCCGCAGGGAGATCTGAAACCGCCTTGTCAATCTCATCATACGGACGGATCGCAATGCCGTTTTCGGCAAGTACGGTCTTCAGCTCTGAAGAAAACTTTTTCTCATCCGCAAAAAGTTCCCCGTGATCCATGTATAAGACCAGATAACTTAAAACCAGAGGACAGTATGCCACATCATTTCCCCTGATATTGAGCAGCCACGCTATATCATCCAGGCTCGTGAGCAGATGGATGTCCGCTCCCCGCTCCCGCATTTTTTCCCTCACGCGCGTCAGCTTGGACGCTGCACTCTCCCCGGCATATTTTTCTTCAAGGGCAAACGCTTTTTCTACCGGAAGTCCCGGTCTGTCCTTCCAGATCCTCCCTACAAGGTCATGCTGATAACTTACTGTCCCGCTTTTTCGCGCCGCAGCAGTCTCATAGCCCTTTCCTTCTCCGATCCCGACCGTCCGTCCGTCAAATCCGATCACGCCCTCTACCGGAAGCTCTTTCTCCAGAAATGTTTCGATCGTGCCGCAGTCCGGTTCTCCCATTTTGCAGAGGGTGATGCCGCTTCCTTCCAGTTCCTTCTCCGCCTGTATAAAGTATCTGCCGTCTGTCCACAGGCAGGCTTTATCTCGCGTAAACACGGCAGTGCCCGCAGAACCGGTGAAGCCGGTCATGTACTGCCGCGCCTTAAAATGCTCTCCCACATATTCACTTTGGTGATAATCCGAAGAAGGGACGATCCAAATATCAATCCCCTCCCGCTCCATCTCCCCGCGAAGTGCGGCGATCCTGTCAGAAATTTTCATTGGGAAAACCTCCTGTCATTGAAATAAGTCATAGTCCATCACCCCGATTCTTCGGAGTGTATTTTCAAATCTCCTCTATCATAACACTAAAATCATCGGATGTACAAATAAAAAAGGAACCGCAGAGTCAGGACCACCGGCTCACCCATAAGCGGGTCAATATACTCTACTAGTGTCATTTGATCATATTCCAAATCTTCTTTCAGTTGTTTCTGGATATACTCCTTTATTGCACCTGTGTTTTTCAAATATCCTAAGCGAGTTCTTCCCTTTCAAATGCCCTACTTATTCCTTTTCTTCTGCACAATGTTCCAAATATTTGTCCAACATCTGCTTTTATTTGCTTATATATTACCTGTCTCCGGTATTTTGGCGCAAAAACAATATATGTAGGATTACAATACATGTATTACAACTGAATAATTAAAAAGACGGAAATACAGTTTCTGTGTTATAGTTTTAGCGACCAAACAAAAAACAAAACAAGAAAGGATGTATTTCCGCATGGCTAGTATAACACAAGATATGAGATATCGTCTATCCCTCATTCGCTGCGTAGAGAATGTGCTATCGAAGAAATTAGTTGTGATCATGCGACTGGAACAGAAATAAAGAAACTGATGGGAACTTCTTGGGAAGATGATTCAGTTGAAAGCTTAATTAGTTCATTGAAGACTAGAGAATAAGTACACAGAAATTTAGAAAGATGTTTTATGTTGCTAAAAAAGGAGCGCCCTAGAATAGAACATGAGCAAGCAGTAGATTCGACACAGAGAAAAAACAGAATCTTTTGACGAAGTTATTTATGAAGTCGGAGATGGCAGCAGTGTTAAAGTCATAAAAGAGTTTATAGATAGAAACTTAAGCAGCACTATCATAGTGCTGCCGCTTCTATTTTGGTGGTAAAAATTTTATACTAAAAATAATAATGAAGATAATATAGTTTTTATGATGTTCATTATCAGGTTATTTTTAAATTTGAAAATTTGCTTAAAGAATTGAATAAAACTTTTCAAATAAAGTTATCGAATTCAACTGGCTTTAGATGGTGGATTAACGCAACTCAGAAATGAATTATCTTAATTCAGAAGAATGCCATATACGTGATTGCGTTTTCGACCATCAAAAACAACAGCCAGAACCTTTTGACCCTTTTCTACACGCTTATAATCTTTGTAACAACAGATTGCCTGCTTATAACGTGTCTTGGTGTCCGGGAATATAATATCGAGAAAATATTTTTGACTTCCAGAACCACTGTGAGCCATTCCCGGCCATTTTCCGTTGACGATCCCATACTGAGCGTGTATGCAGCAGCTTTTTTTAGGAATACGGCTGAGAAAACTCAGGCCTCCTACGATCCAAAAGAGGACGGTACCTAATAACAATGCCAATACAGATTCCGTGTCGTATTGCCCAAGCCGGTAGGTGTAGATGTTCAGTGCCAGAAGAAGCAAACCCATCACGATGGCAAAATAGCCAGCAACGGTAGGGGAACCATTTATGATTTTCTTGAAAGAAATAATCCTTTCTTTCTCCTGTCTGCTAAGTGAGATAGGGGACAGTTCTGCTGGTTCCACTAAGCGGTAGTTACTTATTGATTTTGGTATTGTTGGTTTCATTATATCCGGAAGACAGCTCCATGGCTGAGCCTTGGAACATTGCCCTAGTCACATCCTTTCCTTACGCTAATATTTTACAATTAGTATATCAAACACTGTAAAGATCTGCCCTCCCCCTACATAGCAGGGGGGTTATTTTTTCTGTTACACAAACAAAGCCGCTGCCAGCACTTTTTTCAAAGTCATGGCAGCGGAAAGTTATTAAGAGGCTAAACTATTATAATTAATATATCCTGTTAATCCTACACAGGATATGAACCGTTCTCCGTGTCTGCAACAGTGGCATCCACCTTTGTCTGCTGTGCCTGTCTGTATTTAAAGAAATCCACAGCTACCTGGGGGAACAGTGCGTATGTCAGCACATCCTCATCCTGCTGGATCCACTGCTCGCACTCTTTGCGGAGCGTATCCAGCTCATTGGGGATCAGATCCGCCGGACGGCAGGTAATGATCTCTGCATTTTCTCCAAGGATTTTTTTCTGAAGCTCAGCATTTACAGGTTTGACTGTAGCACCGTATTTTCCGGCAAGAATATCCTTCGTCTCTTTTGTCGCCATCTTATAGCGCTCGCCCATCAGTACGTTAAACACTGCCTGTGTTCCGACGATCTGTGAAGACGGTGTCACAAGCGGCGGTTCGCCAAGATCCTTGCGCACGCGCGGCACTTCCTCAAGAACTTCATAGAACTTATCTTCTGCACCCTGCTCCTTGAGCTGGGAAGTCAGGTTGGAAAGCATACCGCCCGGCACCTGATAGAGAAGTGTCTTGATATTCACGCCCAGATTCTTCGGATTCAGAAGACCGCTGTCCAGCGCCTCATCTCTGATCGGGCGGAAATAGTCCGCAATCTCAGAAAGAAGCTTCTGATCCAGCCCTGTATCATAAGGTGTTCCCTTGAAGGTCTCTACCATAACCTCTGTCGCAGGCTGGGATGTCCCAAGGGCGAATGGAGAGATTGCTGTATCAATGATATCAGCGCCTGCCTCTACAGATTTCAGATATGTCATGGATGCAACGCCTGAAGTATAGTGTGTATGCATCTCGATCGGAATATCCACTGCTTCTTTCAGCGCCGTCACAAGTTCCGTCGCCTGATACGGGCAGAGAAGTCCTGCCATATCTTTTACACAGATAGAATTTGCGCCCATATCTTCGATCCTTTTTGCAAGATCTACCCAGTAGTCCAGTGTATAGGCATCGCCAAGTGTATAAGACATTGCCACCTGTGCATGAGCCTTTTCTTTATTTGCCGCTGTCACTGCTGTCTGAAGATTTCGGATATCGTTCAGGCAGTCAAAAATACGGATGATATCAATGCCGTTTGCCACGGATTTCTGGACGAAGTACTCAACTACGTCATCTGCATACGGGCGGTATCCGAGAATATTCTGTCCGCGGAAAAGCATCTGAAGCTTTGTGTTCTTGAAGCCGTCGCGGAACTTTCTTAATCTCTCCCACGGGTCCTCTTTGAGGAAACGCAGGGAAGCATCAAAGGTAGCACCGCCCCAGCATTCTACTGCATGGTATCCCACTTTGTCCATCTTGTCGATGATCGGAAGCATCTGCTCTGTCGTCATCCTTGTAGCGATCAGTGACTGATGTGCATCACGCAGGATCGTTTCTGTAATCTTAACTGGTTTCTTTTCCATTTCTGCCATTTCTCTGTCCTCCAAATCTATTACTTAACGCCAAAGATCGCCATAAAGGTTCCCGCCACAACCGCGGTTCCGATAACACCGGCAACGTTCGGTCCCATTGCGTGCATCAGCAGGAAGTTGGTCGGATCCGCTTCGGCACCCACCTTCTGGGAGACTCGCGCTGCCATAGGAACGGCAGACACCCCCGCTGAGCCGATCAGCGGATTCACCTTGCCACCGGACGCCCAGCACATGATTTTTCCAAATACTACACCGCCTGCCGTACCAAATGCGAAGGCAATGAGACCGAGAATAACGATCTTAATCGTATCCATGTTCAGGAAAGCCTCAGCACTCGTTGTAGCACCTACGGATGTGCCGAGCAGGATAACAACGATATACATCAGAACATTTGCCGCTGTGTCCGTAAGCTGACGCACAACACCGCATTCCTTAAACAGGTTTCCGAGCATAAGCATACCTACCAGAGGAGCTGTTGTTGGAAGGATCACGCACACAACGATCGTAATGATGATTGGGAACAGGATCCTTTCAAGCTTGGATACCGGACGCAGCTGCTCCATCTTGATCTTACGTTCTTTCTCTGTTGTCAGAAGCTTCATGATCGGCGGCTGGATAATCGGCACCAGTGACATATATGAATATGCTGCCACTGCGATCGGTCCTAAAATAGCCGTCTGCTGCAGTTTGCCTGCAAGGAAAATGGATGTCGGTCCGTCAGCACCTCCGATGATGGAGATCGCTGCCGCTGCCTTATCTGAGAATCCCATCGCCATAGCCCCCAGATATGCTGCAAAGATACCGAACTGTGCCGCAGCTCCGAGAAGGAAACTCTTCGGGTTCGCGATCAGCGGTCCAAAGTCTGTCATCGCACCGACTCCAAGGAAGATCAGAGAGGGAAGGATCGACCATTCATCAAGCATATAGAAGTAATACAAAAGTCCGCCCGTCCCGTTAGACGCCTCTTCCGGGCTGATCATAATATCCGGATAAATATTTACCAGCAGCATACCGAAGGCGATCGGGACAAGCAGCAGCGGCTCAAAGCCATGCCGTATTGCCAGATAGAGGAAAATGCAGGCAACACCGATCATGATCAGGTTTCCCACCGTAAGGTTCATGAATGCGGTCTGCTCTACCAGATTCCCCATTGTATTCATTATATATTCCATTTGTCAAACCTCCTGGTGAGTAACTAATTTAATGTCGCGAGTACTGCTCCTGCCTCAATGGCGTCGCCTACTGCCACATCAATGCTGGCAATGGTTCCCGCTTCCGGGGCAACAACCGGGATCTCCATTTTCATCGCTTCGATGACAATGACTGTATCTCCGGGCTGGACACTCTGCCCAACTGTCGTCGGAATCTGGTATACCTTTCCGGCTGCTCCGGCCTTCACCTGGATTCTGCCCGCGCCCACTGCTTTAGGAGCTGCCGCCGGAGCCGGTGCCGCCTTCGGAGCCGGCGCTGATTTAGGAGCTGCCGCCGGAGCAGCGCCCGCTCCTTTTTCTTCCACTGTCACATCATATACATTTCCGTTTACTGTAATCGTATAATTTTTCATTTCTGAATCCTCCTGCTCATTAATTCCATTTATTTGATTTTCTTCTCTTAATCGATCTTACTACAAAACCATCCGGGGAAGTTCCCTCAGACGCTGCCACCGCCGCCGCGATCACTGCCGCCAGTTCCGTGTCGTTCGTCACATCTTCCTCTGCCACAGGAGCAGACTCTGCCGCGCTGGCTGTCTTCTGCACTTCAGCGGACGGTTCCGGGCTCTTCCGGAATTTCTTCTCAAGGACAGGAATAAACTTCAGAAGCCATATGATGAATGAAAGAAAGATCAAGACAACAAATGTAGTCCCCATACCGAGAACAGTATTCAGTCCCGCCTTCTGAAGGATCTCTCCGATCGTATAATCAGCGCTTATTGTGAGACTCTCCATATTGGACTTTTCATCAAATGCAAATTCCATCGTTCCGTCTCTGTCAGCAAAATTTACTTCTGTTGTCAGAACAGGTCCATCATTGGTGACCTTCATCGTATACTCACCATAGTCAACAAAAACACCGCACTCTTCAATCCCTGAGTTCCACGCATCGATCATGGTCAGAAAGTTTTCCCCTGAGATCGGAACTCCTGTGTTAAGCATGGTCAGGTCAAGCTCCAGTTCTGACATGTCCTGAAAGCTTTCCATCTGCGTTTCAGACATCATGCTGAAATTCTGAATGATAAAATCCGCATACTGTTCCAGCTGTGCCTGATCATATTCCGTAGTGTCGGACTTGCTGCATCCTGTGAACAATCCAAGAGCCAGGATGAGGACAAGTCCCAATAAACTGATTTTTTTCTTCACTTCGCCTCACCTCACTAAACTGTTCCGTGCTTCTTGTCCGGTCGGTCCTCTCTCTTCGTGAACAACATTTCGAATGCGCCGATAACATATTTTCTAGTGTCAGCAGGTTCGATGATTGCATCCACATACCCTCTTCTTGCCGCTGCTTTCGGACTGGACTGCAGTTCTTTGTACTCCGCAGCTTTTTCTTTCTGAGTCGCAGCATCCGCGTCAGCATACATGATCTTCGCCGCCAGTTCTGAATCCATCATGCCGATCTCAGCCTCGGGCCATGCATAGACCATATCCGCTCCGATGGATTTGCTGTTCATCGCAACATAAGCGCTTCCATATGCTTTACCGATAATCACATTCACCTTCGGAACTGTTGCATTTGCAAATGTATACGTCATCCTTGCAACTGCTCTTGCCATATTCTTTTCAGACTCGACCGTAGCCGCAAATCCGGCAACATTTGTCAGAGTAATCACCGGGATCGAAAAAGCATCGCAGAAGTTTACAAAATCGATTGCTTTCTTGCATCCGTCAACTGTGAGCGCGCAGTCAAAAGAGACCGCTTCGCTTCCATCCGCTCCATAGAGCTTCGTGCGGTTTGCCACAGCTCCGACCGTCATGCCGTTAAGGCGGATAAAGCCGGTCACCATCTCCCGCGCGTAATCCTTCTTCATTTCGAAAAAGATCTGGTCATCTGCGATCTGTGACAGAACAATAGCCGCGTCTTCCGCCGCATTCGCGATGTCTGTACACGCCCTGTTCAGATCGTCTGTACATTCCTCATAGGAAAGATCATCCTCGTAATTTGCAGGGATCATGCATACAAGAGAACGTATCTGACCCAGGATTTCTTCCTCCGAGCCGATACCGTCCACCAGCCCCGCTGTTGCGCTCTGATACTGCGCACTTGAGGTATCGCATTTGGAAATTTCATTTCCTCCCAGGGCATTCGGAGAATTCACAAAAAGTTTTCCTTCTTTTTCCTCCATAAATGTAAAATCAGCCAGACCGGGAACTACCGCAAGACCTCCTCCGCACATACCGAAGATCGCAGCGATCTGCGGAACCACGCCCGAAGCCATTGTCTGCTTGTAATAAAGCCCGCCAAACGCCTCCAGCGCGTCTGTGGCTTCCTGAAGCCTTAATCCTGCGCAGTCGATCAGACCGATCACCGGCGCTCCCATCTTCATTGCCATGTCATAGATGTTCGCGATCTTTTTTGCGTGCATCTCGCCGATTGCTCCATTGAGTACAGCAGCATCCTGGCTGTATACATATACAAGGTTGCCGTCGATCACTCCATATCCGGTAATGACACCGTCTGATGGAGTCTCTTTTTCCTGCAGGTTGAAATCCGTACTTCTGGCAGTAACAGCACCGCCGATCTCAACAAAACTGCCCTCATCAAGCAAAGTGGCAATCCGTCTGCTTGCTGAGTTTTCTGTTGCATTGTAGCTCATAATCTAGCCCTCCATATTAATAAATTTGTTTAAAATAAACCAAAATTTCTGCCTATTTTAGTATA
>CALWFS010000052.1 GCA_944377705.1 uncultured Mediterraneibacter sp.
TGACTCCGAGGGGAATCGAACCCCTGATTCCAGCGTGAGAGGCTAGCGTCTTGACCGCTTGACCACGGAGCCTTATTTATATCCGCTGTTTGGCAGTGCCCCACAGCGAATACTAATATACCATATGATTTTTTATAATGCAAGCATTTTTTTCATTTTTCTTCAACTTTTCCCCAGTCTTTTCCCGAGACAGACAATCCCGCTGCCATCTCCTGTCTCACCATGATCCTCAGGGCCTGCTTTTTGTCCTTTATCTCAGCTTCCCGGTGTTTTCCCCCGAACTCGCCGTCAAGAGTCCACGGAATCTCTTCCCCGCACTCAAACTTCACGTTTCCTGACCTAAACGAATACATTCTCTGTGGATTGATCTGCTTCATAACAATGGCGCCGAGCAGTTCATTCAGCTCAATCGGGTTTTTCGGCGTCCTGATCAAAGTCACTTCAAATTCTCCATCGTCAAATACTACATCCGTGCCTATGATTCCCTTAAAGCCGCCGACAGACCTGGAATTTGTCACCATCCCAAAAATAAATTCATCTGAAAACGTCTCCCCGTCATGCGTTACTTTGATTTTATAGGACGGGATATTGAACAGCCTTTTCGTTCCCTCTAACACATAGGCCAGATGTCCGAGAATATTTTTCATGCTCTGTTTTGTCTCGTAAGACACATCAGTAAACAGTCCAAATGCCGCTATGTAGATAAACGGATCCCCGTTAAACAGCCCCACATCACAGGAAAAAGGCACGCCGTTGACCGCTGTATCCGCAGCTCCCAGAATATCCTTAGATATCCCCAGGCTGGATGCAAAATCATTGGTCGTTCCTGCCGGAATATATCCCAGGGGAATATCTGTCCCCCGGAGCTGCATGCCGGTCACAGCCTCATCCAGAGTACCGTCTCCTCCGCTGCACACGAGCAGATCGTATTCATCCCTGATGGATTGTATCTTTTCTACCGCGTCATAGGGCTTCTGCGTTGGATAGACCGTCACCTCATAGCCGCCTTTTGTGAAGATATCCAGCACATCAGACAGTTTCGGCTTGAGTGTCCCAGTCCCTGCATTTGGATTGTATATAAACAACATTTTTTTCATACTCGTCGTCCCTCCCGTCCTGTGTGACCCCTTTCAGCATTTCTCACGCCGGCGCATTCCGCGCGCTCTGCATATCTGATGAAAGGAAAAGGCTGTACATCCGCACAGCCTCCCTGATCTCATCCTCTATTTATCTGACTTCTGCCTTATCCAGGCAGCTGTTCTGTCATATCAGCATGCGCAGTTTGCAAAAAAAGTCCGGATGCCCTCTGCTGCTTTCTTCTCATCTTCTCCATCAGTCACAACAGTGATCTTTTCACCATCTGTAAGACTCAGACTCATCATACCCATGATACTCTTAGCATTAATATTTTTCTCGCCGATCTGTATATAGACCTTGCTCGCATACTGGCTTGCTTCCTGTACAAGCAGCGCGATCGGTCTTCCGTCAAATCCATCTTCCGTCTTCACAACAACAGGTGTTTTAATCATAATAATCCTCCTTGTGCTCCTGCCTTACCTTGTCCGCCATCTCGCTCAGCCTGCGCAGCCTGTGATTGATACCGGATTTACCTACGGGCGGATCCAACAATTCGCCAAGCTCTTTCAGGGTCGCCTCCGGATGCGCAAGACGGACATAAGCCGTTTCCACCAGATTCCTCGGCAGATTATCAAACCCTGCCGTATCCCTGAGATATGTAATATCCTCTACCTGTTTCACCGCTGCTGACACAGTCTTATTGATATTGGCGGTCTCGCAGTTTACCTTCCTGTTTACAGAATTGCGCATTTCTTTAAGTATCCTGACATTTTCGAGTTCCATCAGAGACACGTGCGCCTCCATCACATTCAGGATATCCACTATCTGGGATCCCTCCTTAAGATATACGACAAACGTCTTCTTGCGGGGCACGATCTTGGCATCCAGACCGAAGCTGCATATCACACTCTGAATCTGCCGCGCCGCTTCCGGCGATGAACAGACAATCTCAAAATGATATGATTTCTTCGGATCGCTCATAGAGCCCGCCGCTTGGAATGCTCCCCGAAGAAAAGCTCTCTTGCAGCATGTCTGCTGGATTACGAGGGGGCTGAACGCCTGAATTTCCTCAGCGATCCCCTGGTGCTCCCCAATCATCTTCGTTGCCTGAAGGATCCGCAGTGCATCTTCATGTTTTCTGACAATGACAGCATAAGATACACTTTCTTTTCTGATATTTCTCCTGATAGAAATATCAGTTTTAATATTAAATGTTTTTTGCAGTAATGTAAAGACTTTTCTTGCCACAAGGAGATTTTCGGAATGGATTTTAATGCTATACCGGTCAAAGCTGTTGATAACCACAGTCCCGCACATTCCGATAAACGCCGCTGTCTCCGCTATCCGGCAGTGCCTTGCCGGACTGATGTTTCCTGCCAGCTCTTCCCTGACTTTTCCGGAAAATGACATCTGCACTCACTTCCTTTTAGTAATCGTATCTTTCCCGATATCCCGGTGTTCGATTCGCACCCCGTAATTTCCCTGTTCTTCCAGCATCTGGTACAGGGCGTTTGCCAGAGTCACCGATCGGTGCTTCCCACCGGTGCACCCGATAGATATGATCAGCTGGTTTTTCCCTTCCAGGATATAGTTCGGTATCAGAAACTCCACCATATCCTTCAGCTTGTCAAGGAACACGCGCGATTTTTCGTTTCCCATCACATAATCCTGCACCTCAGGATCATTTCCTGTTTTTTCCCTAAGCCCGTCTATATAATAGGGATTGGGAAGAAAACGCACGTCAAATACCAGATCAGAATCCTGGGGAATGCCGTACTTGAACCCAAAGGACATCACAGTTATATAGAGATTGCAGAAGCTCTTTCCCTCCACGAAGATCTTCTCCAGCTCTATCTTAAGCTCCCTGGTCAGCAGCTTGCTTGTATCCAGTATATAAGTAGCCCTCATCTTTAAGAACATGATCTTTTCGCGTTCTTTCGCGATCCCTCTGTCCACTCTGCCCGAACCGCTTAACGGATGCTGCCGCCTCGTCTCCTTGTAGCGTTTGATCAGCACATCGTCACTGGCATCGAGAAAAAGGATCTCATACTGGATTTTCTGCTCATCCATCTCATCCAGGACTTCCTTCAGCCCGGAAAAATCCTGCCCGCCCCTCACATCAATCCCCAGGGCGATTTTTTTCACCTCTTCGTCCGGCTCTCTGAACATCTCCACAAAGCGCGGAAGGAGCGGGATCGGCAGATTATCCACACAAAAATAACCCATGTCTTCCAGCATCTTTAGCGCTGTTGACTTTCCCGCCCCGGACATTCCTGTAACGATAACAAAACGCATCCTCTAAAATTCTCCTATCTTCTTAACTTCCGGCTGCAGCCTCACTCCGAACCTCTCTTCCACACGGTCCGCCACATCTTCCATAAGCTGCGCCACCTCTGCCGCAGTCGCACATCCTCTGTTGATTACAAATCCACAGTGTTTCTCCGACACCTGGGCATCTCCCACGCGATATCCGCGAAGCCCTGCATCCTCTATCAATTTTCCCGCAAAATAACCTTCCGGACGTTTAAACGTGCTCCCTGCGCTTCCATATTCCAGGGGCTGCTTGGAAATTCTTTTTTCTTTCAGCTCTTCCATCCGCGCCCGGATCTGCTCCTGATCCCCTCTTTGGAGCTTCAGGACCGCCCCCAGCGCCACATAATCATTCCGGGAGATCACACTGGTACGATACCCCATTCCAAGTTCCTCCACTGACAAGGTCTTCACCTCGCCGTCTGCCGTAAGGATATCTGCCGACTCCACAATATGCTTCATCTCTCCGCCGTAAGCGCCTGCATTCATCCTGAGAGCTCCGCCCATAGTCCCGGGTATCCCGGAAGCAAACTCCATGCCGGTCAGCGACGCCTCGCACGCCGCCGCGGCAGTCCGGGAGAGAAGCGCCCCTGCCTGCACATAAATACGTTCCCCTGTCACACGGATCTCATTCATCCGCTTAAAGAGCTGGACAATAACTCCCCGGTATCCTTTATCTCCTACAAGAAGATCACTTCCGTTGCCCATAATATAATAAGCGATCGAATTTCTATGGCAGATCTCAATGATCTTTCTGATCTCATCCACACAGGACGGAGTGACAAAATAATCCGCTGGTCCGCCGATCCGAAATGTGGTATGTCTGCTCATAGGCTCATCAGTGAGCACATTCTCCGCACCCGCCGCCTCACACAACTCTTTGTATAGATCCATAGATTGCTCCATTCATTTTCTAATTTTTATTTCTTAGACATTATAGAGCACACAGGCTTCAAAGTAAAGTCAACCGGCACAAATCTTGCATATTCTTCGAAAACAGTGTATACTGATTTCGTATTTATACATTTTTCACGCTTAATAGCAACTATTTTTATCTATAGAAGGAGTGAGATCAAAACCGTGGATTCCGGTGACAGTTTTCAATTAATCGTACTTGTAATCCTTTTAATGCTGTCCGCATTTTTCTCATCTAATGAAACAGCGCTGATGTCAGTGAACAGGCTTAGACTGCGTACACTGGCAGAATCCGGGAACAGACGGGCCGCGATGGTGCTCGATGTTACGGAAAACCATACTTCCAAAATGCTCAGCGCTATTCTGATCGGAAATAATATCGTCAATCTTTCCGCATCCGCGCTTGCCACATCGCTTGCCTATACTTTTGGAGGCTACATGGTCAGCATCACGACTGCTGTCCTGACAGTAGCAATCCTTGTGTTCGGAGAAATCACACCAAAGAACTATGCAACGATAAACGCCGAAAAACTGGCTCTTAGATATATCAGGATCATACGTTTCTTTATGGCTGTCATGACGCCTGTTATCTTTATCATCAATCTCTTTTCCCGGGGCATCATGTTCCTGCTCCGCGTGGACCCGAACGCTTCCGGCAAGGGGATCACAGAGGATGAGCTGCGCACGATCGTGGATGTAAGCCACGAGGACGGCATCATCGAATCCGATGAAAAAGAAATGATCTACAATGTCTTCGATCTGGGCGATGCAAATGCAAAGGACATCATGGTCCCCCGCGTTCACGTAACATTCGCAGACGTGGACAATACCTACGAAGAACTCATCGAGCTCTTCCGGGAGGACAAGTTTACCAGACTTCCCGTCTATGAAGATACCCAGGATAATATTGTCGGTATCATTAATATGAAGGACCTGCTGCTCTACGACAAAAATCAGCCGTTCCACATCCGTGATATCATGCGTAAGCCTCATTTTACTTACGAGTACAAGAGTATTTCCGAACTGCTCGTGGAAATGCGGGACTCTACATTTAACATTGCGATTGTGCTTGACGAGTACGGCGAGATGGCCGGCCTGATCACTCTGGAGGATATCCTGGAAGAGATCGTAGGCGAGATCCATGACGAATATGACGAGACCGAGGACGAGATGTTCCGCAGGATCTCTGACCGGGAATACATCATTGAGGGTTCCATGAGCCTGGACGATGTAAACAGCCATCTCCATACGGAGCTTGCCTCTGAAGATTATGATTCCCTGGGCGGGCTGATTATTGAATACCTGGATGACCGCCTGCCGGAGGCTGGGGACGAGGTCATCACTGAGGATGGCATCCGCCTGGTCGTGGAAACACTGGATAAGAATCGTGTAGAGAGTGTGCATGTCTATCTTCCGGAAAAACCGACCTCGGATGAGGATTCCGATGCGGCTGGCACGGCGTCAGATACCAGTCCTGACGCGCACTCTGAAAAAGATAAATAAGATATGTCTTTTAATTTTAAGGTGACCGCCTTTTACGGGCAGTCACCTTTTCTCTTCGCCCGCATATCCTATTATAGATCAAGCAGAAAAGGAACTGTAATCATGCCATATTCTATCATGCTGGATGCCGGACATGGAGGGCGGGATCCTGGAGCCGTCTACAACGGGCGTCAGGAGAAAGATGACAACCTTGCCCTGACACTGGCCATTGGAGAGATACTTCAGGGACGTGGGATCGACGTCCTGTACACCCGCACCACCGACGTATATGAATCTCCCTACCAGAAAGCTATGGAGGCCAATGAAGCAGGCGCAGACTTTTTCGTGTCCATTCACCGCAACTCCTATCCGACCGATAACACTGTGTCAGGGGTAGAGACTCTGGTCTATGACAAGTCAGGTCTTAAGCTTCAGATGGCTGAGAACATAAACGAACAGCTGGAGTCCATAGGCTTTGTAAACCTCGGCGTCAAAGAGCGCCCCGGGCTTGTCGTTCTGCGCCGTACCCGGATGCCTGCTGTACTCGTAGAAGCCGGCTTTATCAACTCCGATACAGATAATCAGCTTTTTGATGATAATTTCGATGATATCGCCCTTGCGATAGCCGAAGGTATCCTTGATACGCTTCAGATGAACGGTCTGATCGAGAACAATATGAATTCGGGAAACATGGGAAATCCGCCCGGAAACAACCGCCCCGGAAATGATTCGGAGCACTCTGAAGGTATCCCTCAATACACTGTGCAGGCAGGCGCTTTCCGAAACGCCGCTTATGCCGACCGTCTCCAGAAAGAGCTGCTGGAGCAGGATTTTCCTGCTGTAACCAGTCAGGGCGGAGGGCTCTACCGAGTCACTGTAGGTACCTTTCCCACGCTTGACGAAGCGGCTGATATGGAACGGCGGCTGAAAAGAGCGGGATATCAGACAGTAATCGTGAGCTCATAAACAAATGGGCTGTCGCACCATAGTTAGTGCGACAGCCCTTCTTTTTAATATGTTATTCTTTTATTAACAGAGACTCTGCCTATCTGGACATCTCATTTCTTTTTCTAATAACAACTGTTGCCGCAGCTCCTGAAGCAGCCAGAGCCATCAAAGCCATCAGCAGCGCACTGCTGTCACCTGTCTTCGGGCTTGCTCCGTCTTTCTTATCGTCTTTCTTATTATCATTTGCCGGTTTGTTGTCTTCTGCTGGTTTTGTCTCTTCTTTTACGACATAGTTTCCGTCAGCATTTTTCACAAGACCTGCCGCTTCAGCGCCCTCTATTGTGACCGCATTTATGTCTGCATTTTCAATATAGAGTGCATCCAGTCCTTTTCCTGAGTTATCCTGAACTGTCACTTTGGAACCATCTGCGAAGATTACTGCAGAAGCTCCGTTCTTTCCGTCAACATTGATTCCGCCCCAGGAGTTCGCTCCGAGAAGGATATTCAGTCCTCCATAAACAGTAGCTGTTCCGCCATTCACGATCATGCCTGCACCGCCGGCAGTGTTCGTGTTGTCCAGTGTAACATCCTGGAGGTCTGCCTTTGACATATAAATGTGAAGAGCTGATTTGTTGGCAGCATCTGTCTTGATTGTAACATTACTGAGAACAACACCATCTGCCATAACCGTCACTACATTCTCTTTGCCAAGTGCTGCTGTTCCGATGAAAGACTTTCCGTTTCCGTTGACTACTATAGACTCTTCCAGATAAAGAGGTGCAGAGAGTTCTACATCGCTCTTTAACGTAATAGTCTCTATGTCAGCCCCTGCTTTTGTTTTCTGCGCTACAAACTCAGGCAGATTTGCATCCGCTACATAAGCGATCTGCTGCGCGTTGCTACCGCCGTCCGTTTTAGTAACTACCTCTGTAAGATTTACACCTGTTACTGCGTCTGAGGCCGCACTATCAATGCAGACAGCAGACTGCGTTCCTTTAGCCCCGTTTACATTCAGCGTTGCAGCGGAGAAATCTGCTGTCGCACTGTCCACGTTAATACCATACCAGGAAGCTGCTCCCAGAGCCAAATCAATAGTTCCACTAAACGTAGCCGTTGCACCATTGTTGATAACAATCGGAGCTCCGTTTGCATTATGGTTGATTGTAAGACCATCCACTGTCAGGTTTGTTCCCCATGCATGCAGAGCATGTTTATTACTTGCAGCTGTATTAATTTCCACATTAGTTAATGTGACATTAATACCCTGACCAAGAGTTACCAAATTCCCTGATACACCATCTGCACTCTTCAGTGTTCCGTTTGCAATCTCCACAGAAGTGTTTACAGTAAGCGGAGAAGTCAGTTCAATACTCTGTCCACCTAAATCAACCGGACCTCCTTTTGCGATTGCATCTTCAAGTTCTTCCTGTGTTGTAATCGCCTGCGTCTGAATGCCCTCATTACCGCCTAAAGTGTTCTCATCCCCTTGCGGCTCTGATAACGGCTGGACTTTTATCAGTGCTTCTTCTGATACGGGTGACTCATCAGTTACATCTGTCTCCTCTGTTGTCGTCTCTGTTTCTACGTCTGCAACAGGTTCGGCAAGCGCGATAACCGGAGATGCACAAGCTACCATTGCTGCGCTCATGATCGCAGCTAAAAGTTTCTTTCTCATAGCTTCCTCCTAAATTATTATTTTTAGGTCCCACGTAAATTGTCGCATAGAACCTAATATTACATTTATCAGTATACTCTCCCCGACAAATTTGTCAAGCCGTAAATGGAAGGTCTGGAAAATAACCGGATGGGTATCGAAACTTCCATTTCAAAAAATACGATATCCGCAGAGTTCTGCTGCGTGAGCGGCAGGCAGAGCATCTCCAAAGCCACGATGCAGCCATAGCTCTGCGGATATCGTCTGTTATAAAAGTAGAGTTTCAGATACCCTCATTTGTTTATCCGTATAATATAGATATATTTTACAGTTCTTTTCTTTTTCTGATCGCAAATGTTCCTGCTGCTCCTGATCCTGCAAGAGCGCTCAGCGCGAGAAGAAGGGCGCTGCTGTCTCCCGTTTTCGGACTCTTTTGAGATTCCTCTTTTACTTCATCATTCTGAGTGTTGCTGCCCTCCGGATTCTCCACCGGTGTATCCTCCTCCGGCTCTTCCGGTTCGGGTGTGGGGTCCGGCTCTGTCACTGTATCTTTCACTACATAGTTTCCATTCTCATCCTGCACAAGCCCGGCATTCTCTGCTCCGGATATTTCAACCTGGTTAGCATCATTATTCTCAATGTAAATCGCGTCAAGTTCTTTTCCTGACTCATCCTCAACTGTCACCTTAGAACCCTCCGCAAAATTCACCTTTGACTCACCATTAATTCCGTCAACATTAATGCCGCCCCAAGAGTTCTCTCCCAGGAGAATCTTCAAACTGCCGTAAACATCTGCGGTTCCTCCATTCACGATCATACCTGCTCCGCCGGCTGTATTTGTGTTGTCCAGCGTGATATCCCGCAACGCTGCCCTTGACTTGTAAATATGGAGCGCTGACTTGTTTGCCGCATCTGTTCTGATCCCAAGATCATTGAGAGTAACCACATCGGACTCCCCTGCCATAACAGTCACTACATTGTCCTTTCCAATCGCAGCCGTACCGTTGAAATAGAATCCCTGTCCATTGACTGTCATCTGCTCTTCCAGGTAAAGCGGCTCGCTCAGCTCCACATTGTGCAGCAGCGTAACAGATACTACATCGTTCTCCTTTTTCGCTTTCAGGAAGCTCGGAAGGTCTTCATCCTGTACATAAGCTGTCTGCCCGTCTGCAGTTACTACTTCTGTCGTATTTGCAACCTTGCCCGGAACACTTCCGCCGTTCTCTACGCAAACGACTGACTGTGTTGCGGAAGGGGTATCGATCTTTGCGATCGACGCGCCGGAAAAATCCGCTGACGCATTGTCCACATTTACGCCATACCAGGAATTCATTCCCAGTTTCAGGTCAAGGTTTCCTGTAAATACCGCGCTGCCGCCGTTAATAATAACCGGCGCCCCGCCGGCTGCAATTGTGTGGAAAATTGTAAGATTGTTTGCCGTAAGCACGGTTCTGTAAGCATGCAGGGCAGATTTGTTTTCTGCCGCTGTTATGATCGTAACTCCGTCAAGGGTAACTTCATCTCCGGTAAGCGTTACCAGATTGTTGTATCCAACTCCAGCTGTCCCGACCAGTGTTCCACCTATGATCATCACACCGTTGTTCACGGTAAGCGGACGTTCAAGAGTTATCGTCTTCCCTGTCAGGTCAATTGTGCCGCCCTGTGCGATTGCAGCCTCAAGGGACGTCTGATCTGTAATCTCAGCTCTTGCTGACATCTCCTGTGCATTATCTGTCGGATATCCTGCAGACGCATCTGACGCTTTCACATCTTCTGCCGTATCAACCTGTACCGCCTCAACTTCCGCTGTCTCTGCTGTCTCTACCTCTGCCGTCTCAAGCTCCGCTGTCTCAACTTCCTCTGTCTCCGTTTCTGTTATCTCCACTCCGGCACCGGATGCCGCACCGACAGCCCCTGTCTCTGCCACTGCCTCCGCTGGGAATACTACTCCATTATCCACCGCAGGCTCAGCAAAAGTAATCACAGGTGATATGTTGATCACCATAGCCGCCCCCATTACAGCCGCCAAAAATTTTTTCTTCATCGTTTCCTCCTGGTGATTATTATTTCGGCTCCTCGGCAGATCTTTCTGCCGGAACTCGTCATCACGGGTCAGATTATATCCGCAGGATAGCTTTTCTGTCAATGAAATCGGCGGTTGTAATTTCTGGTAATTAAAAGGTGGTTAAATTTCCCATAAAACGCAGAAAGCCGGGGATTTCTGCCTCCCCGGCTTTGCATCTTTATCTGCTGTTTTACGATTCTGTCTTCTTACTCAGCATCAGCAGCGTATACGTCTACCAGTTTCTTCAGGTATGCGTATCTCTCCATAGCTTCCTTCTCGTTGAGTGCGAACAGTTTTGCCGCTTTCTCCGGATTTGCTCTCTTCAGAGCATTGTAACGAACCTCTCCGTCAAGGAATGCCTGGTAATCTTCTTCCTTCGGCTCTTTGCTGTCAAGGAAGAACTTGTTGCCCTCAGCAGCCGGATTGAACCGGAAGTTGTTCCAGTATCCGCACTCTACCGCGAGCTGCTCTTCTGTCTGAGCCTTGCTCATACCCTTCTTGATACCGTGGTTGATACACGGAGCATAAGCGATGATGAGTGACGGTCCCGGATAAGCCTCAGCCTCTGTGATCGCTTTGACTGTCTGGTTGAAGTCAGCGCCCATAGCGATCTGTGCAACATATACGTATCCGTAGCTCATTGCCATACCCGCAAGATCTTTCTTCTTCGTCTCTTTACCGCCTGCCGCGAACTGAGCAGTAGCACCTGTCTTTGTAGCCTTGGAGGACTGTCCGCCTGTATTGGAGTAAACCTCTGTATCGAATACCATGATGTTGATATCCTGACCGCTTGCAAGTACATGGTCAACGCCGCCGAATCCGATATCATAAGCCCATCCGTCACCGCCGAATACCCACTGGGATTTCTTAGCGAGGAAGTCTTTATTCTTAAGAACGTCGTTCTTCTCAGCAAGGTCGCAGTCGCAAGCTTCCAGAGCTGCTACCAGGTTGTCCGTAGCTGTTCCGTTAGTAGCGCCGCATCCGAATGTATCAAGATACTCTTTTGCAGCAGCCTTAACTTCTTCCTTCTCTGCCACCTCAGCGATCTTCTCCACTTTTGCTTTCATTCTGTCACGGATCGTATTCTGAGCGAGCAGCATACCGTAACCGAACTCAGCATTGTCCTCGAACAGGGAGTTGCACCATGCCGGTCCTTTTCCTTCCGGTGTTACTGTGTAAGGTGTGGACGGTGAGGAGTTACCCCAGATAGAAGAACATCCTGTTGCGTTTGCAATATACATTCTGTCGCC
>CALWFS010000053.1 GCA_944377705.1 uncultured Mediterraneibacter sp.
AGGATCATCTTGCCGCCGCCTGCCAGCATCTCACGGGCAAACTGATGGATGACTGCCTGATGAGGCGGAACATAGACACCGCCGTATTTCTTCGCGCAGGTCAGTCCGAACATATGGTCATCCTCATTGATTGTGCCGCCCACCGCGCAGAGGCTGTTGTGGCAGTTCGTCAGCACATAGGGGATCGGGAATTTCTGGAGTCCCGAAGCGCGCGCTGTCTGGATGATCCCGACGAATGTAATGTCATGGGACGTCAGCTTGTCAAACTTGATCTGCAGGTTCTTCATGTTGCCGGAAGTGTTGTGCGCATTCAGGATGCCGTATGCCATCGTGTTCTTCGCAGCCTCTTCCTTTGAGAGAGGAACCTGTACGTTTCCTGTATCTTCCACAATCTCAGCGCCGTTTAAGAGATAGACGCCGTTGTCATATAATTTGATCATGTAATCCTCCTTCTTGAATCATATATTTCATGCAGTATGAGCGCGCCATGCAGTACAATCCCATGCGCTCAACAGAATTATTTTATCACATTTCGGAAAAGGAGTAAATCGAGAAGTGACTAATAAAATCCGCCGGATGCTGCCAAGCTGACATCCGGCGGATCGTATTTGATATTTGATGTTTCTTTGATATTCTGTACAACCGCTCTGCTTAATTGATAAACAGTTCTCTTCTTTTCTTAAAATAGATATAGTTCAGCGGGAAAAATACTGCGGCGCCGATCAGTGTACCCAAAACACTCCCTATCACATTTGAAACTGCCGCTTCCATTGCATATGACGATACCGTGCCCATAGCTGCCACGATCGCAAAAGTATAAATAAGCCCTGCCGCCATACCCGCTCCCACATATCCGAGATACTGAATCGGAGCATTTTTTTTATAATGCGCCAGCCTCTGACGGATCAGGATCGCTGTTACGGCAAAACCGAGACATACGATGCCATATGTCACATCCACTATTTTCAGCATCGGGCATGACGCATAGACAAAGTCCGCGTCGCTTCCATAAGACAGTGCGAAAATGTTGTTCACACCGTTATATACCATAACCACAGCATTCGCAAACAGCTGAAAATAAATAATAAATTTAAACCATGCCAGATGGTAATTGCTCGCCGGAGCCATCTGCACCGGCAGATCTGCCGGGGACTGAGAGTCCTGTGGCTCCTGAGCCTCCTGATATCCTGCCTCTTTCCCGCAGTTAACGCAGAAGCTTCCTCCATCTTGTATTTCTTTCCCACAAAATCTACAAAACATTTTTTCTCCTTCCCTGGCATAAGAACTTTTATCGGATCTACTCCTGCCAGTCAATTTTCATAGAATCCACAAGTCCGGTTTCAGCATCTATGTCGATCGTACAGCCATTGAGGTAACTGTCCGCCTTATGCCAGTAAAATGTATCACCGTATTCCTCATCCTCATATTTTTCATCCGGCTCTCCGTATGCGGCAAGGACATCCGCCTCTGCTGTCCCAATCTGGATACCGCCCGGGAATATCACTGTCAGGCCGCCGCCTTCTACGTCATAAGAGTCTACTGTAATTCCGCCCACCAGGCAGTCCTTCAACTCAAGAGGTTCGTCTGTGTTGTTAATCATATCCACCATGATTTCGTTTCCATCATCATTCATAAACCATGCCAGCTCATAATCGCCCGCATTTACTACATAATCCTCCGGGGTATACTCCCGGTCCAGCGTTACCCCTGCTGCCTCAAGATCTGCGATCGTACAGGGCAGTGTGACTACGGTATCATTTACCTGTACCGTATAGCTCTCCCAGTCAGATCCGAGATCCTCGCTCTGCTCTGCCGGTTCAGCCGGTGTTACGCTGCCGCTGCCATCATCAGAATCCCCCAGCAGTCCGCCATCTTCTGCATCCAGCGCTTCATCAGGCACCACGATCTCATCTACACTGTCATATTCCAAAAATGTCATTTCAATATAACAGTCAGACGCCGTAAACCCGGAATCTCCTATCATAGACTCAAATGTATCCGTCAGGTCAAAATAGATGCGAGCCGGAAGAATGCTGTCTTTATAGATATCGATCGTGCAGGGGAATACCATATTTGATACGGTTTCCTCATCGAGCCCATATCCCGCGAAGGACTCCATCATATCAGACTGGATCATTTCCGAGAAGATATCTCCGTCAAGCTCCCCGGTCAGTTCAAAGCAGTCCTTGCCGTTAACCTCTGACAGGTCCTCCCCCAGCTCAAACTTATCTGCATAACCCCTGATATTTCCGGTCATTCCTTGTACATTGCCCAGCTCTTCTGCCTGGTCAGCCACTTCTTTTGTCCACTCTCCATCCATCAGCGTATAGGTCACATACTCATCAGCCTCTTGTACAGAATACATTTCCATCTCTGTACTCATAGCACTCCCGCCTACATCAAGGCTGACCTCTCCCTTTCCGTGGGAAGCTTCCGGATCTGTCGTTGATTCCATATCCAGGTCCATTCCCATAGCCAGGGCACCTGCGCTGCTGCCCAGATTAACATTGAATTTTACATTCATCACAGCAGATTCCACTTTTTCCGCTTTGGATGTCATGTCTCTGAGCAGATTCTCAGGCGTTGCTTTTGTCCTGCCGCTGCATCCTGATAAAAGTGCCGCGGTCATCACCGCCGCCATACCCATCGCTGCAAGTCTGGTTATTCTTTTTTTCATAATTTTCCCTCCGTGCATTTATATTTTTAATATTGTATCATACTTCTTAATGGATCAGTTCCCTAACCTTCATCTCTAAGGCAGATCACTCCCATCCAGTAATAGCCTTCCAGTGTTTTGCTCCCAGACAGTCCGCTGACCTTATGATGAATGTTCGCAAATTCATCATCGCTCAATGTATAATCCGTGCGCAGGACTGCTGTTCCTCCCTGTGTCAGATTGTCCATAAGGGGCTGTATGATCTGGTCCTGCTCATAGAACTTTCCGTTAATCCGGTAATATTCTCTTTCATCTGTCTCCGCCTTGTAATTTCCCGTCATAGAATCAAGAACATACCTCTCGTCCTCCACGAGGACTTTGTCCGCCGCGTGATCCGGAAGATTCAGCAGAGCATTGAAAATAAGCTCATTATCATTGTTTGTTGAATCTACAATATTCCATTCTCCATCGACCTTCACTTTATTCCAGGCATGGGGAAGATCCCCTTCCAGATAACCTGTAACCACAATGCATTCCAGTCCCGCTTCCTCTGCCAAAAGCTTGAACGCCCCTGCATAACTGGAACACACGCCCTTTTTATTGAGCAGTACTCCATAAGGTGTAAACGCATCATTAAACTCCTCATCCACCTCGACAAAGTCATTTTCTTCCGCGTTTTCAAGGGCCCCCATATCATATTCTGCCGTATCGCAGAGATACTGATTGATCGCGAATTCTTTTTCCAGTTCTGTCATATCGTCTGTGATGATCTCTTCTATGACTTTTTTAACCTCAGAACTGATTTCCTGCTGCTTCTGCCTGATCTCCTCCGGCTCTGTGTCATAATCCACTGCCAGTATGCTGCCGTCCTTGAGGATCGAAGCACTCTTCACTCCCAGGACCATGGGATTCTGGTATACCGCTTCCTCCCATGCATCAAGGAGATAGGATGTATCCGCGCTTTCCGGAAAGTCTTCCAGACTGATCAGCTGATTTCCATTCATCATATTGACCGCCAGATATTCGCTGAGCGCGCTGTTCGCAGTAACTTTATAATCATCTGAGAGTTCCGCTGACCCTTTCGCACCGGCCTCTCCTTCGTCTCCGTCAGCTCCCGTTTCGTCTGTCAGCTCCGGAGTGACAGCTCCGCCGCGGCTTCTCAGTTCTTCCTGACGCTCCCGGATCATCTCCAGATCTTCCTCCAATGTATCCGGATCATAGTTTTCTACCACTACTACTCCGGAAAAGTCCGTACCTTCTATTACATAAGGTATTTTTACGATATCCATCTCAACAAGCCTGAGGTCTGACATATCTTCGTTTTCGTATTCTCCCCATGTCTCGGTAGTAGGATCGGCAGCGTCAAAATCATATTCGATCAGCTTCTGTACCAGTGTTCCGTCGCACATAGTCACCCATTTGTAGGACGGCATATCCGCGAACTGCTCCACATAGTTGGACCCTTCTTCTGAAAGACTCATCTTGACTTCTTCCGTAAACGGGACTTTTCTGGCAATATCCTTTACATCAAAAACATTGCTGATCGCTGACGTTCCTTCCTCTGATGCAGCTATGACACAGTAATAGCTTTCATATTCCGAGTCCCTGGGCACTGCCCCAGTGCCTTCCCCATATTTTTCTATATTATAGGGTTCATTTCGATCCGCCTCAGATACAGCATATGTTATAAACTGTGCCGTAGAATCCGGTATCCATTCGGTCTCTTCTGTGCTTCCGCGCACAAGACCGTTTCCGGAAAATCCACTCTCCTCCGTGTAGGTGAGGACCATGATATAATACTTCTCTGCGCCCTTAACACTCTGCCAGCGGAATACCGGCTTCCCTTCCTCGTTGATCCTCAGATTCACCCTTGGCGCTGTACTTACTTCATGATCTACTGTGAAGACTGTCACTTTCGGCTTTTCCAGAGCTTCTCCTGTCTCTGTGTCAACATACTGTACCATGTAATACTGTGGCAGATTTCCCCAGTCTTTGAGTTCTCCCTTCTCAAACAGGGCGGTTGTAGTTGGGCTGTATCCCGGATCGTCTTCATCCAGATCGATGTTGCTGATCCCCGCCGCGTTCCATCTGGGTGGCGTGACAGAAAGGACCTGTGTCTCCTCGTCCCACTCAAAATGCGATCCGACCGGCTGTGTAAGCTCGGCGTCTTTATACACGTTTACAATCTGAGTATATTCCGTAAACTCTCCGCCTTTGATATCAAAGCCCATCTGAAGCTTCAGCTTTTCATCTCTTGCAACTCCCTTCATCGGCTCTGTATATTCATACTTTTCATCATATTTCTGACGGATCGATTCTGCCAGTTTCCTGCTTTCCATCAGAGGCTCGCCGCTTCCGGATCCTGCCATGCCGCTGCTGCATGCCGTCAGAATAAGCGCTCCTCCCAGAATGGCTGCAAGCCCCATATCTCGATATCTTTTGTTCATATCTCTTTTCTCTTTCCCCCTTCTGCTGCCTGCAAAAGCTGTTTTTTTGCTTCTGGCAATAATACCTCCGGCGGCTGCAAAAGGTTACAGCTTAATATAATTTTATAAGATCTCTTTCAGATGCCCGGTAAATTCCTTCTCTTCTGCATTTTTCTCTGTGGCATAGATATATGCTCCGTCTTTTTCAAATGCAGCATGCCATACGCCGTCATCTGACTTTCCTATATAGACTTCCTGACCGCTGACCCTGCTGGGCCTGAGTTCCCACATCTCGTCGGGAATCTCTTCCTTTGAGTCATATGTCTCTGTATAAAATGTACGTTCCTCACTCCCCTGGTCCGAATCGCGGATCCCAAGGTTCATTCCTACTGACATATCGGTCCGGGCGATCTCCACATCCTGCACGATAATCTGGTCCCGCCCCATGAACATCCATGCTCCGAGACAGATCAGGCAGAAACACGCTGCCAAAGCCGTGTATCTTCGTATGACCCGAATCTTCTGTTTTTTTTCTTCCCGTCTGACTGCTGCCCTTGTCCGCTGCATCAGTTCCTCCGGCACATGGATCCTGTCGTTTGCTCTCCTATACTGTTCCTCCACTGGCAAACTCTCCTTTCAGCTTCTCCTTCAACATTCCCCTTGCCCTGGACAGGCGGGTCTTTACCGCTGATTCCGAAATATCCATGATCTCTGAGATCTCACGGACAGAATATTGTTCATAATAGAATAGATGCACCACGCTCCTGTAATCTTCCGGCAGGCTGGTCACGGCGTCATATACCGGGCTTCCGGGCAGTTCCATTTCATATGTCTCTTCGGATGCCATCTCCTGTTCCGTGTGCACGGTGCGTTTCCTGTACGCGTTATCAAACTGCTTACGACAGCAGTTGATCGTCACCCGGATCAGCCATGGCTTCAAATGTTCTTCGCCGCAGATCCTCTCTCTGTATCTGACGAGCCGTAAAAACACTTCCTGAAACACATCTTCCGCCTCACTCCTGTTCTTCATCTGAACCAGCGCAAGGCGGTAAACCATGTCTCCATATGCCTGGAGCGCCTCTTCTACATCGATCTGTTTATGTCCTGTCTTCACTCGTTCTCTCATAAGTAATACCTTTACACCTGCATGTAGGTTACACTTTCCTCTCTCATTTTTCAAAGTATGCCACGATCAGATCCACCATCCTGCTATAACTCTGCACTCCGTCTGCCTGCCCGTTGACCTTAAGATATGTATCATTGATTCTGTCTGCTGTCTCGGATATCCGTCCTTCATATTCGTCCCAAAAGGCACTGTTCGCCTCCAGATCAGGTTCTGCTGCGTCTTCCAGCAGCGGCCTTATCTCCTGCCATACCTCATAATCCGCACGGTACAGCGCGTTCATACAGTACACCCATCCCGACAGATACCCGCTGTACCGAAAATCCGCCCTGTCGGACTGTATACAGGCAAGAAACGCAATGAAATTTGCTTCTTCCTCCTGCATAAACCCTCTCAGATGTGAGAGCTCATGACATACGGTAAAGGGAATATTATATGATGTCATATCCCCATTATAATTTGCTTCTACCGTAAACGGCGAATACACGCCGGTCAGACCCTGATAAGACAGAATCTCCGACACCAGCAGCTTCTTTGGCTGCGGATAGTATCCCTCCAGTACGGGGAATTCCTCAGCCAGTCCGCGCATCGCCTCAACAGCCCCCTCTCCCTCAGGACCTTCCAGTGTCATCACGCCATTGCTGTCACGATCTACCTCTGCGGAAAGGGCATTTACTTCCTCCGTCAGCCACAGGCAGACATCCTTGAGCTCCTGCACTGTGTACCGATAAGTAATAATCCCCTCCTCCTGGGAAAAAGACTTTCTGTGATAATTGATCCCGCAGCATATGGTGTAGAGAAATGCCAGAATCCCTGCTGCAAGAAGAGTGCAGGAGAGCCAGGATGCCGCACTGCGGATTCCTTTTCTTAACATCACTGCCAGGGATAAAAGAAATGCCGCTATCATCAGATAAAGCGCCATCTCCGCTGCCGAAAAAGGAAAGATTCCCCATAAACGCCCTGCACTGTTCACTAACACTGGGTATATATTCTCAGAATACCATTCGGCGAACTGAGGCTGTCCCGCCGCAAGCGCCATCAGCGACGCGCTGATAGCGAGAAGGAGCACCGCCGCTGCCATTCTCCATCTCAGACCTCCCTGGGAAGCGGGATCGGGCGCTGCTGTTTTTTCCCTCTTAGATCGTCTCTTCATCTGCTGTACCTTCCTGCTTCTGTCTTCGTGCCTTTCCTGTGCAGACGCCCCCTCCGCCTGTATGGATTTCAATAATCTTAGTTATTATACCGTGTTTCCGGCAGGAGGGCAATATCAGGGTTTTTCGTTTTTATAATCTGTCTGAGGATACATTTTCACTCAAATTAAAAGGGGTGTCACATTCACTTAAAATGTGACACCCTTGTCTGATCTGCCTGTCCACTTTCCCTATGCTCTGGTCCACACATGAACCACGTCTGTTCCCGGGCTGCACAGCTCGATCTGACTGTTATCTTCATTCAGCGTATACGCAAACTCCAGCGATCCTCCCGGCACCACAAGTTTCAGCAGGAGAGTGCCGTCCGCATCCTGCACCGCGCTGTACGTCCCTTCTGTATCATTATCAGTTCCTTTGATCGAAACCTTGTTATCCTTGTCAAATACATAACTGTTTCCGCTCTGATCCGTCCACTCGCCTACAATCCCTGCCGCGCGCTCGTCCCCCATATCGAGGAATTCAAGGTCAGCCGGAACAAGACGGATATCCTTCCCGCCATTGAGTGATACAAGATTAAAACCGTATCCTGTCTCATCAGATGAGATCGCGTACAGCTCTGTCTCTTCGGATCCATCCAGCTTGATCTCTAACGTGATATTCTTATCTTCGTCAAACCCGCATTCAAATGTAAAAGGGTCTGCATTTTTCGTGCCTGTTCCGTCTGATTCCATTGTGTAGACATCGGCCCCGCCGTCTACATTCCATGTCTTTATCAGCAAATTCTTAACTGCTTCGCTGGGCGCGATAAGCCCCTGCTGCCCTGAGTCTTCCATCTGCTCCGCATATTGATCTACTTCTTCCATAGTCGATGCCGCAGGTTCATCCTTTCCCCCGCATCCGGACATACAAAACGCGGCCGCCAATGCCAGAATCAACATTTTCTTTTTCATAGCTGTCCATCTCCAATGCATAATTAATGATCTCTTTCAATTGTACATTATTCTTCATACTGCGTACAGTTCTTTTCACACATAAGTCAAAAAGGACCCGCTTTTATTCCCCCATAAAAACGAATCCTTCTTTATCATCCTGCATTTGAAAATGGAGAATACGAGAGTCGAACTCGTGACCTCCTGCTTGCAAGGCAGGCGCTCTCCCAACTGAGCTAATCCCCCAGAATGTTCCCGAGAACTTTTTTAAAATATCATATTCCCGGGAAACTGTCAATACTTTTTTCATATATCCTCTGTCCGCCCCGCGCTGCGGGAGCTGACTGCTAGAATCCGAGCAGCCTCAGCATCAGAGGATTTGTCTCGTACAGGAATCTCAGGATCGTGCTCTTCTCCAGCATCTCAAAGCACGCCGCCCCCACATCTGTTGCATAGGCAAGCGCCATGACCAGGAAGCCGATCCACACGATCACAATGGCAAGCACCAGGCCGAGCACGCCGCCTGCTATATGGTTCACCAGACCGAGCACAGGCAGCTCTCCGATAATATTTACCGCAAACATCAGCGACTTGACAATAATGATCGCCAGCAGGAAGGTCACCAAAAATGATACCAGCTGAAGCACCATCCTTGATATATAAGCAGCTACATACTGGGGGAAGCTTTCTGCCCCGAGTTCACTGTATATCGTGCTGTTATTATTCTCCATGAGCTGATCCTTTAAAAACTGCGGTATAGAAGCATTCTCGATCTCCTGGATCTGGGTGTCTCTCGGGATGTCTCCGATGATGTTCAGCACATCCTCATATGTGATCCCCAGCATCTCCCAGTTCAGATTGTTCAGATCAGCCAGCTGCTCAGGAGTGAGATCTTCCAGCGGAGTCCCGCTCAGATCGAGCTGTGCGATCTGGTCCGTCGGAATCTCCGGCATAAACGCCTCCACGGTCTTTTTCTCAATAAAATCGTCCACCGGCGTAAATTCTGCCAGCGCATCCGCCACATATGGCGAAAGCAGCAGGACAATCACAAGCGTGAGTACTGTGGAGAGAAGAGAGATCCCCAGTTTCAGAAATCCTCTGATATAGCCTACTGCTATACAAACTATAAAAATCGTTGCAACAATGATCAAAAGCCAGTTATCCATAACATCTCCTATTTCGTCAGATAAATCACGCGCAATTCATCGACGCTCATCACATAGTATCTGTTTATTCCCGGCGCCCTGAATATTTCCAGCGCATCTGCATTGATGTCACCTTCAAATTTCACGATGCCGGCAGCCGTCATGATACAGCATCTGCTGCCCTCATACATTATAACTTCATCCCCATTGATCTTTACATGGCTGTATGCCCCGGAAATATCTCTGCTGATGACCTGGTCACCGAGCCTGTTATACAAGCGCAGCTCATAACCTGATTTTTCCCGGTTCAGAAGGATAAATCCTATATACCGGTCAGAGTGGAACACGCTCTGGATCTCCTGATCCAGCTCAATCTCCTTTTCCTTCTCCGGCACATCCTTCCCTCTGTATATGACGAAGCGATCATCTCCAACTACGACTGAGCGGTCATCTCCCATAAAAAAGATGTCCGCCATTACCGTATTATCATAATCGTCTGACGCGACGATATTATCCCTCTTCTGCTGTCCGGTCTCCCCAAAATTATAATAGATGACCTTGGACTTGACCGCGGCTCCATCCATATACAGATAACCTGCCGCCAGCATATTTCCGTCATCCGACATTTCTATTGCCACCGGATATCCGGTAGTACTCATGGTCACCTGCTGCTCCACAAGAATATTTCCCACAGCATCGTAAGAAACGATCATTGGAAAGCTTTCATTTCTCAAGATCGCGGTAACGATCCCCTGATCCGAGACTGCGATCTTTTCAATCGGAAGAGTTGTCTCAATCTCCCCCTTAAGCCCTTCCTCAGCAAATACAAGGATCGTGTTCCCGCCGTTGTCCGCCACGACAAAAGCCTCATCCCTGACACTGATGATCGGGTTCTGGATCTGTGCAGATTGTATCCACTGCTCCTCATTCTTCCTGTTCAGAAAGACGACTCCGTCTCTGTTATACCGTACGATTCCATCTGCAAACTGTGCGTAACTGCTGGAATCCGTTCTGTCGCCCGGATATTCCGATGCGGTCCGCGCTCTTGTGTATGTCTGATTATCCAGCATAAGCCACGTCCCACACACAGCGAGGAAAATCAGGACTAGCGGCACGAGCATCCTCCTTATCTTCGCAAAGCGGAAATGTCGTACTTTGTGCTTTATCTCACTCAGATCTTCCGGGGGCGTTAAGATCTTAAACTGTGTTTTTTTCTTTTGCGACATATGTCTCCCCTTATTTCTGATCTTAGTTTCTTGTTGAGTATACCGCATGCGCCGAAAAGGAAGCGCCGCGTACGCGGCATTTACTTTTCAAGCTGTGGATTCCGGTATAATCCCCGCGCAGCGGGGCGAAGCGGAGAAGCCGCTTCGGATTGCACAACGTGCAATCATTATACCATGACTTTACGGTAATAGCAATTTCTGTCCTACATAAATCAGATTTCCGTCCGTAATCCCATTCATTTTGCAGATTGCGTCCACATGCGTCACATCCCCGTACATTTTGCGGCTGATGATCGCGAGGGTGTCTCCCTCCTCCACGATATACACTCCGTCACTTCCATTCTCTCCCGGGGCTGCAATGATCTGGCCGCTCCCATCTGATCCGCCGCCTGCCGCACCGGCAGCCTCAGATACATCAGCAGATGAGCTTGTACCACTGTCATTCCCAGAAGTATTTGCGCTGGTTCCCGCATTGTCTCCACTTGTCAGATCCTCTTGCCCGGAATCCGCGTCCTCGCTGTTATCTGCATCTAAATCTCCGGATGTCTGTCCGTCTCCGGCTTGTCCTTCCCCGCCCTGTTCCTCTGTCACCGCGGTCACTGTGCCGCTTGTCTCCTGGGTCTCCACTTTGTCCGCCGCTCCGGCAAGCGTATCCAGTGTATTCTGCACAGACTTCATCCGATCAAAACTGTTGATCATGGATACGCCCATGATGATCAGCACGAGCACCAGGCAGGCGCTGGCAGCATACATCAGGCCTCCTGTTTTTCTTCCTTTTCGGCCCTCCCCCCGTTTTCTAACCATATTACGAAAGTCCTTCGCAGCTCTGTCCTCAACAGTTTCCGTGGGAAATGCCCCATTTTTTTTTCGCGAGGAGAT
>CALWFS010000054.1 GCA_944377705.1 uncultured Mediterraneibacter sp.
TTTAAAGAACTGGGCGGAGATTCCATGTTCTGGGCATCGCTTAAAAATACCATCATCTACTGTGTGGGAACAGTTCCACTGACCATGATCGCATCACTTGCGCTTGCGATCATCCTCAACCAGAAGATCAAGGCGAGGGGAATCTTCCGTACGGTGGCGTTTTTTCCGTATGTAGCTTCTCTGGTAGCTATCACGGCAGTGTGGGCGATGATCTTCCACCCGAGCAAGGGCCCCATCAATGCGGTCCTCTATTATGTGTTCCATATGGAAGAGCTTCCGAACTGGTTTGGAAAAGACCTGATCCTGCTGACGCTGATCCTGTTCAGCGTGTGGAAGTATATGGGATATTATATGGTTATTTATCTTGCAGGGCTTCAGGGAATTTCAGGTGAGCTATATGAGGCGGCTTCCCTGGACGGCGCGGGTACATGGCAGAAGTTCCGCTACGTGACCTGGCCGCAGCTGCGTCCCACAACCTTCTTTGTTGTGGTCATGCTGACCATTAATTGTTTTAAGGTTTACGATATCGCGATCATGCTCGCGGGAGGCGCGGATGGAAGGCTGGGGACATCCTCTACGGTGCTTGTTTACTACATATACCAGAAAGCGTTCGTTGAGTGGGATCTTGGGTATTCCAGCGCGGTCGCAATGGTGCTGTTCTTACTCGTGCTGATTATTACTCTGGTACAGTTCAGAGGAAACGCGAAGTATGAAAATTCATAGGAAAGGAAGAGAAGAGATGGCAAAGAAATCATCAATGCATCGAAACAGAGTGATCGGAAAAGTGCTGATCTACATTCTGCTGATCCTGATCACGGCAATCATGGTCGTTCCGTTCCTGTGGATGCTGTCTGCTTCGATCAAGACCAATACGGAAGTATTTGATATCACGCCGTTTCAGTTTATCCCGGATGTTCCTCAGTGGAGCAACTACCAGGAGATCTGGACGAAGATACCACTGGCAAGGTTTATCGGAAACACGGTGTTCCTCACGGTCGTGGTTACGACACTTCAGATGCTGACGAGCAGCTTCGCGGCATACGCGTTTGCAAAGCTTCAGTTCAAACACAGAAACGCTCTGTTCCTGGCGTACATAGCGACGATCGCAATGCCCTGGCAGGTGTACATGGTGCCGCAGTTCATCATGATGCGCGGGATGGGGCTCAATGACAAGCTGCTCGCAATGATCTGTCTTCAGGCATTCTCCGCTTTCGGAGTATTCCTTATGAAGCAGTTTTATGAAGGAATCCCGGATTCCCTGTGCGAGGCGGCGAGGATCGACGGCATGAGCGAGTACAAGATTTATTCTACGATTATGCTCCCGCTGTCTAAGCCGGCGCTGTCCACACTAATTATCTTTACATTTGTAAATACGTGGAATGACTATCTTGGACCTCTCATTTACTTAAAATCTGAGGCAAAGAAGACGATCCAGCTCGGACTGAAAATGTTCATCGGCCAGTATGCGGCTGAGTACGGATTGATCATGGCAGGATCGATCATAACGCTGATCCCTGTGCTGATCGTATTCCTGGCACTGCAGAAATACTTTGTGGAAGGTGTGGCAGCGACAGGGATTAAGGGGTAGCGCTCCGGAGGATCAAAGGGGGACTGATTAGATTAGAATTGAAGGAGCAGTGGTTATGGCTGGTCGGATGAAAAAGAAGTTTGAGAACATTATGTATTATCACAAAACCAAAATTCTTGCCGGCGCTGCGGCCGCTGCCCTTCTTATTTGGGGGCTTTAGCTCTATGGGGGCGAAAGCCCGGACACAGCGCTCTATGGCGAAACAGTCAATGTGAGGGTCTCTCCCGAAAACATAGACCGCATATGCCGGATAGGGCTCACGGCTCTCGGGAAAGATTCGGATAAAGAGCAGATCATTCTGGAAACGGGAATGGAGCTTGACGTGGAGAATCCGGAAAGCAGCGCAGTGAGCGGTGATCTTGAGAAGATGACAGCCATGGTCTTCGCCCGTGAAATCGACTTTATGATCTGTACGCCGGAGGTAATGGAATATTATGCCGGAAAAGACGCGCTTGAAGAAATCAGCGCATCCGCCGGGTATGGCATTGACATTACAGATACAGAGTTTACAGGCGGTGGAGAAAAAGAGGGGAAAAAGATCATGTTCTGTATTTTCAAAAACAGCGGGCATAAAGAAGATGCGCGTATCTTTGCGGAAAGTCTGATAACGCCCGGCACGGAGGAGTAGGAAATGAAGAATTTATTTAATGTAGAAAATCCTGTATGGGTATTTATGGGAAAACTGGTGGATATGATTGTTCTGTCCGGCCTGTGGGTCATCTGCAGTCTTCCTGTCGTGACGATCGGCGCGTCCACGGCAGCGCTTTATTATGTGACGCTTAAGCTTGCCGGTGATGAAGATGGATATACGTTCCGCTCCTTTTTCCATGCATTTAAGGAGAATCTGATGCCGGGGATCCCGCTGGGAATCGGAGTCCTGGCGGTGGGGGTGTTTCTGGGCTGTGATATTTATATGTATTCCCAGATCGATGGTAAAATAGGAATCGTCCTTTTGTGGGCTGTGATCATCCTGACAGCAGTTTACCTGATGATGACAGTCTATCTCTTCCCGCTGATGGCGCGGTGCAAAACTGACTGGAAACATCTGCTGGTGATGGCATTCGTTATGTCTATTAAAAATTTCGGGTGGACTCTGCTCATGATTGTAAGCGCGGCATGTCTCTTCGCTGTGGGGATCTTTGTGACAGCGCCCCTTCTGGTGGTGGCGATCGGAGGCACGGCGTATATCCATTCCAAAATACTGATTATGCTCTGGAAAGAATATCACCTCGGACTGCCGGTATAAAAATTTGAAATCACAATAAAGAAAAGGAGAAAACAGATATGCTGTATCCAAAAATCAACGATGCGAGAACAGTAGCGGACTTATCCGGGATATGGGAATTTAAACTGGACAATGGAAAAGGCTTTGAGGAAAAGTGGATGGAGAATCCTCTGGAGAATCCGGTGCTGGTAGCGGTACCTGCATCTTACAATGATCAGATCGAAGGGATCGAGTACCGGGATCACTGCGGCTGGGCTTTCTACCAGAAGGAGATTGAGATACCAAGAATTCTGCTCTCCCAGAGGATCGTCCTTCGGTTTGGGGCAGTGACGCATAAGGCAAAGGTATATTTAAACGGAGAATCGGTCTGCGAGCATACGGGAGGTTTTCTGCCCTTTGAGGCAGAGATCAATGAGTTTGTGCATCCGGGGAAAAATCTGCTTTGCGTGGCAGTGGACAATCAGGTGAATTACTCTACCCTCCCTATCGGAAACGAGGTGGGAGCAGCATTCTTCGGATCGGAACTCCCGGATATTCCCAGCGTCAGCAATACGGTGCAGAAACCGCACAATGCGCCGAATTTTGATTTCTTTAATTATGCGGGAATCAACCGGCCGGTAAAGATATATACAACGCCGAGATCCTATATCCGTGATATTGTGCTCGTGCCGAAGGTAAAAGACGGGCATGCCGAGGTATTTTACAGTGTGGACTGTGCAGGAGCAGAGGGGCGTGAGAAAGAAGATGTAACGATTGCCTTTTATGATGAGGAAGGCGTGGAAACAGCATGTGCAAAGGGAAGCCAGGGGACTGTCCTGATCGAAAATCCTCATCTCTGGGAACCGGGGAATGCATACCTGTATAATGCAAAAGTAAAATTTGGCGAAGATATGTATGAGGAGCAGTTTGGTATCCGTTCCATCGAGATTAAAGGAACACAGTTCCTTATCAACGGAAAACCGTTCTACTTCAAAGGGTTTGGAAAGCATGAGGACAGTGAGGTTCACGGCAGGGGAATCAATGAACCTATGAATGTAAAGGACCTGTCTCTGATGAAATGGCTGGGGGCGAACTCTTTTCGGACTTCCCACTACCCTTACGCAGAAGAGATGCTCAATCTCTGTGACCGCCTGGGGATCGTAGTGATCGATGAGACCACTGCTGTGGGACTGAATTTTGGCTGGAATGATGAGGGATATGCGAAATTTAAGACAAAAGAACATCACGAACAAGTGATCCGGGATCTGATCGCCAGGGACAAAAATCATCCCTGTGTTGCAGTATGGTCCATTGCAAATGAACCGGATACGGAGAAACAGCCTCAGGCAGCGCATGATTATTTTATGCCTCTGTATCACCTGGCGCATGAGTGTGATCCGCAGGACCGGCCGGTGACTCTTGTGATCTGTCAGAACGACTATACGAGGGATATTACTGCGCCGGAGATGGACATTATCTGTGCGAACAGGTATTATGGCTGGTATGTGTTCGGCGGTGATCTGGACGCGGCAGAGCGGGCCATGCGGGAAGAAATGCAGTACTGGAAGAAGTTCGGGAAACCGTGGATGATTACAGAGTACGGGGCGGATACTGTGGCAGGGCTCCATAAAGCTACAGGAAATATGTTCAGTGAAGAGTATCAGGTGGATTATTATAAGACGATCAATAAGGTGCTGGATGAGTGTGATTTTGTTGTCGGGGAACATGCCTGGAACTTTGCGGACTTTGCAACGATCCAGGGGACGCTGCGGGTGGACGGAAATAAGAAAGGGCTGTTTACAAGGGAGAGAAGACCGAAGCTGGCGGCACACTATTTCAGACACCGCTGGCATTCGGAAAAATAGCCTGATGGAGGTATGATGAGAAAATTTACGGAAAATGATTTTAGTACAAAGAGGGCCGCAGAGCAGGCGCTTCTTGATATTCTGGATCCGCTGAAGCCATTTTACAGCGAAAGCAGGGCGAGGCTCTATGTGGGCGTGACCAGCGCGCACTATGAAAATGATACGATTCCCATGGAAGCGTTCGCACGGCCCCTGTGGGGGCTGGTCCCTTTCTGGACCGGCGGGGGAAGCGACGTGGAATTTGAGGAGATATACAGGAAAGGCCTGGAAGCAGGGACATCCCCGCTGCATCCCGACTACTGGCATACCTGCCGGGACTATGACCAGAAATTCTGTGAGATGGCGGCAATTGCATTTGGCATGCTGTTCTGTCCGGAAAAAGTATGGGAACCGCTGTCTGAACAGGGAAAAGACAATCTCACAGAATGGCTGTGGGAGATCAACCGCCATGAGTGCTGTGCCTGCAACTGGCAGTTTTTCAGCATCATGACAAATGTGGCGCTCTATAAAGCGGGGCGGCCGTATGATAAAAAGCGGCTTCAGGAAGGTCTGGAGTGCATTGACGCTTATTATGACGCCGGGGGCTGGTATAATGACGGAAACGGCGGAGATAAAGATTATTATAATCCTTTCGTCATGGTGACGTATGGGATGGTATATGCCCGTTTTATGGAGAAAGAGGACCCGGAGCGCTGCCGCAGGTTCACGGAGCGGGCGCTGGCATTCGGGAAAGATTACATTTACTGGTTTTCGGAGGAAGGCGCCTCCTTTGCGTACGGAAGATCCATGACGTACCGTTTTGCCCAGGCAGCATATTTTTCGGTCTGCGCGCTGTGTGGCGTTGAAGTGTTCCCGCTTCCGGTATTGAAAGGCATTATCGTGCGCCATCTGGTCCACTGGCTGAATCTGCCGATCTGGGATAATGCGGATATCCTGACGATTGGTTATGCGTATCCGAATCTGCAGATGTCAGAGAGCTACAATGCGCCGGGTTCTCCATACTGGGCGCTGAAGGCTTTTATGTTCCTGGGGCTGCCGGAGGGGCATCCGTTCTGGGATGCTGACTGCGCGCCTCTGCCGGAACTGGAGGCACAGAAGTATCTGAAGCATGCAGATATGGTGATCCAGAGGGGAAGGGGAAATGTAGTGGCGCTGATTCCTGGCAGGCAGCAGGCGGACGGACACAGTCATACCGTGGAAAAGTATTCGAAATTTGCTTATTCCAGTAAATACGGCTTCAGTATTATGCGGTCAAATCTGACGCTGCCGGAATGCGCGCCGGACAGTACGCTTGTATTCGGGGCATACGGGTACTTTTTTGTGAAAGATGTGATTGAACCGGATTTTACAGTCAGCGGAGATCGGATCAGCTTTTCATGGACACCGATCCGCGGCATCCGTGTCAGGACGGTGATCGAGCCGACTGAGGCAGGACATGTCCGTACTCATGAGATCACCAGCGAGATTGAGTGCGCTGCGTATGACTGCGGGTTTGCCCTTTCGACAGACGACAGGAAGCCGTTTGAGAGAACTGCGCGCGGGGCGGAGGCGAGCGTGCGGAACGGGGACGGGTATTGTATGGTCAGATCATCGAAAGGGGATGGAAAAGGAGAAATCCTGATACCCGATCCGAACACGAATCTGATGAATTCCAAGACCACGATCCCAATGGCTGTATATCAGATTCATCAGGGAATACAGATCATACAGACAGAGGTGAAATATTTTTAGACCATAGAATGCCGTCAGCGCGGAACCGACCGGGGATCAGGAATACCCCATAAAACAGTCCGGGCTGGCGGCGTTTTTCAAATCCAGAGAAAGGCAGAAACTAAAATGAGCGAGAGATTTCAGCCGGAATGGTTTACGATTCCGGAATTCACTCAGACAAAGCCGCGCTGTGTGTACCACAAGGAAAATGAAGGCAGGGGATCGGATGGATGCACGTCGGGCGTCAGCGCTGATGGACAGAGCAACCTTCATGTCCTTGCGCGCGCGGAATATCTGTGGGAAAATAATAGAAGCGAGGAACAGGGAAAGCCGGCAGGGCTGCCGGACACGCGCGTGCTTCTGCGTATCACGGCAGACGATTATTATAAATTGTATGTAAACGGAAGATATGCGGCACAGGGACCGGCACCGGCATATCCGGAACATTATTATTACAACGAGCTGGACATTACGCCATATCTTCATCGAGGAAAAAACGTTCTGGCTGTACACCTTTATTATCAGGGACTTGTAAACCGTGTGTGGAACAGCGGTGACGGAAGGTTTGGCATTGCCTGTGACGTGCGGGAGATAAGGCGCGGGGAAGGCGGGCGGACAACGGTCCTTTGCTGGAGGTATCAGGTTTCCTGCGCGTATTCAGGGGAGATAACGGGCTATGACACACAGTTTCTGGAGGACTTTGACAGCCGCCGGTGGGAGGAAGGCTGGAGAGAGAATGTGTTTGACGACCATATGTGGAAGCCCATGGTGAAGGCAGACTGGGCGGACTATCAATGTTTTGCCCAGCCCACGGAAATGCTTTCTGTATATCGGAGAAGACCCCGGGAGATGAAGAAGCTGCAGGACGGCTGGTTTATCGATGTGGGAGAGGAGATCACCGGTACTCTGCTGATATGGGCAGAGTCCATATCAGATGAGCGCAGGATCGTGATCCGCAGCGGAGAAGAGCTGGAAGAAAGAGAAGGCGCAGAGCAAGCGGTCAGATATGAGATGCGGTGTAACTGCCGATATGAAGAAACATGGACTCTGAAACGCGGCACATGCTGCCTGGAACCTTATGACTATAAGGGGTTCCGCTATGCCAGGCTTATCTGCGACCCGGGGGTTACGGTGATTCGGGTTGAGGCTGAGATCCGGCATTATCCCATGGATGAGACGCTGTGTACCCTTTCTTCAGACAATCCCGTGCTGGATGGGATTTTCCGGATCTGTAAGCAGGGCGTAAAGTACGGGACTCAGGAAGGGTATCTTGACTGCCCGACGAGGGAGAAAGGGCAGTATCTCGGAGATGCGGTGGTCTCTGCACACGCCCACGTATGGCTTACCGGGGACGTGCGGATGCTTCGGAAATGTATCGCGCAGTTTGCGCAGACAGGACAGATTTGTCCGGGACTGCTGGCAGTGGCTCCAGGCTCCTATATGCAGGAAATCGCAGATTTTTCCCTTCTCTGGTCACAGTTCCTTCTGCTGGACTATCAGTTTACCGGGGATAAGGAGTTCCTGAGAAAATATGTCCCTGTGGCAAGAGGGATCATTACCCATTTTCGGAAATATGAACGACCGGACGGGCTTCTGGATCAGGTGGCGGACAAGTGGAATCTGGTGGACTGGCCGGAAGACATGAGGGACGGATATGATTTTGAGCTGAGCCGTCCTGTCGTTGCGCCGGGATGCCACAATGTGATCAATGCCCTGTATGTGGGAGCGGTGAAAACATTGGAGAATATTGAGTCGATCCTGTCAGAATCCAGTGAAGGGGGAGACAAAACGTTCCGGTTGGCCGGGGAAAGTCAGAATCGGGGAACAGACTGCGGACACCGCTGGGAACAGCTCAGATCTGCATACATCAAAGCATTTTACAGCAGCAGGACCGGGCTGTTCGTGGACAGCGCAAAGAGCGGTCACAGCGCTCTGCACTCAAATATCTATCCCCTGTTTTTCGGACTGTGCCCGGAAGGCAGCGAAAACAGGATCGCGGATTTCCTTTTGGAAAAGGGGCTGTGCTGCGGAGTTATGACAGGGTATTTCTATCTGAAGGCTCTGGCAGCCGCAGGAAGGTATGAGGATATATACAGGATTTTGGTCAATGATACAGAACACGGCTGGGCGAACATGCTTCGGGAAGGGGCTACGGCCTGCTGGGAGGTATGGGGAAAGGAGCAGAAATGGAATACCAGCCTGTGCCACCCGTGGGCGAGCGGTCCCATACCGGTTATTATAGAAGATATTGCAGGATTTGTCCCTGATCCGCAGGAGGAAAGCGGATTTCGGTTCGAACCCCATATAGCGGAGGCGGCAGGAGCTTTCTGCCTCAAGTTTCCGTTCGGGGGAGATCAGTACCGAATAAAAAGGGCGCGGGATGCGTCGAAAATTGAACTCTGCAGAGTGGAAAAGAGGGGAAAAAATATGGAACAGAAGGAGATGGAGAAGTATGAGAGTATTTGACTATGAAAAAGTAAAAGATCCGCAGTACTTTAAAGACAACAGGCTGGAGGCGCACTCAGACCATACCTGGTATACAGACAAGGAAGATATGGGAGATGGGCGTTCGGAGTTTGTTGAGAGCCTGAACGGAATCTGGAAATTCCATTATGCCGCTAATTATCAGTCGGTGATCCCGGGCTTTGAGAGGCTGGAATACTGCTGTGCTGACTGGGCGGATATCCGTGTGCCTGCGCATATACAGATGGAAGGATACGATGTTCCGCAGTATGCGAATACCCAGTATCCGTGGGAGGGGTATGAGGATATCCGCCCGGGGCAGATCCCGGAACATTTTAACCCGGTGGGCAGTTATGTGAAATCTTTTTCCGTACCTGAGAGGATGGAGGGGCGAAGAGTGTTTCTCTCTTTTCAGGGAGCGGAAAGCGGGCTGGCTGTCTGGCTCAACGGGGCATTCGTGGGATACAGTGAGGACAGTTTCACACCCTCGGAATTTGAACTCACGAAATACCTGAAAGAAGGTGTGAATAAGCTCGCGGTCCAGGTGTTTAAATGGACTGCGGGAAGCTGGTGTGAAGACCAGGATTTCTACCGATTTTCCGGGCTGTTCAGGGAGGTATATCTGTATACGGTACCTGATGTACATATCCGGGATCTGAAAGTGCGGGCGGTCCCGGATGAGACACTGTCAGAGGGAATGCTTGAGATCAGGACCAGGACGTGGGGACAGGGCAGAGCGAGATTTATGCTTTCATACAGAGGCACTATATGCTTTGATGAGGAGAGAGAAGTGACCGGACAGAATGTTTATACATGGAGAGTATCCGGTCCTGTGCTCTGGAGCGCGGAGCGGCCCGAGCTTTATGATCTGTTTATCGAAGTCAGAAGTGAAGACGGCATGCTGTGTGAGGTCATTTCTGAGAAGACCGGATTCCGCAGGTTTGAGATGAAAGGAAACCTTATGCTGCTCAATGGAAAGAGAATCGTATTCAAGGGCGTCAACCGGCATGAGTTCAGTTCATTGACAGGGCGCTGCCTGTCTGAGGCAGAGATGAGGAAAGACCTGGCGGTCATGAAACAGAATAATATCAACGCAGTGCGCACAAGCCACTATCCGAACGCCTCTCTGTTCTACCGTCTGTGCGATGAATACGGGCTCTATGTTATTGATGAAACCAACCTGGAATCCCATGGGTCCTGGGATACTGTGGAAGCCACGAAAGATTATGATTATGTGGTTCCGGGGAGCAGACCTGAGTGGCTTGATCTGGTACTTGACCGCGCGCAGTCGATGTACCAGAGAGATAAGAATCATCCCTGCATCCTGATCTGGTCCTGCGGAAACGAGGCGTACGGCGGAAGAGATATCTATGAGATGTCCCGGTATTTCCGGAGGGAAGATCCTGACCGCCTTGTCCACTATGAAGGTGTGTTCTGTGACCGCAGCTACAATGAGACAAGCGATATGGAGAGCCAGATGTATCCGTCTGTCGGGGCGATAAAGGATTTCCTTTCAAAAGACCGCAGTAAGCCCTTTATCTGCTGTGAGTATACTCATGCTATGGGTAATTCCTGCGGGGCGATGCACAAATACACGGACCTTACGGATACAGAACCGCTCTATCAGGGAGGCTTCATCTGGGATTATATTGACCAGACTTTATATAAGAAGGACAGGTATGGCAGAGACTTCCAGGCGTACGGAGGAGATTTCGGCGAGCGCCCTACAGATTACGGTTTCAGCGCCAATGGGATCGTGTACGGCGGCGACAGAGAACCATCCCCAAAGATGCAGGAAGTGAAATATAATTATCAGAATATTGCGGCAGAGGTCACCGCTGAAGAAGTAAAAGTCATCAATAAAAACCTGTTTGTGGATACAGCGGACTTTGACTGCCGGGTGACTGTTTCCAGAAATGGTGTTCAGATCAGAAGCTCCACACTCGAAACCGCTGTAAGCCCTCTCAGCGAGGAGGTATACAAACTTCCTTTCAGGAGGGAGGCGGCTCCGGGGGAATATACGGTGACGGTCTCCTTTCATTTGAAGTCAGACACTGCCTGGGCGATGGCAGGGCACGAGATGGCGTTCGGACAGCATGTCTACACAGTGGAGGGAAAAGAAAGCGGTAAGACTGACGCCTCCCCTTCCGGCTCTCTCCGTGTGGTCAGGAGCAGGCATGACATTGGAGTGCAGGGAGAGCATTTCCGGGTGCTTTTTTCACTGCTGGAGGGCGGACTCGTATCATATCGGTATGCTGGCAGAGAGCTGATCGAAGAGATGCCCCGCCCAAATTTCTGGCGGGCTCCCGTGGACAATGACCGGGGAAATCAGATGCCCGCGCGGTATGCTCAGTGGAAGACCGCGGGGATGTATGCCAGCCATAAGGACTTCCGGGGAGATGCCTGCGGCAGGCCGCTTGAACCGGACGTTGAATGTGGTGAGGACCGGGTAAAAGTATCTTTTACTTATATAATGCCAACGACTCCGGTAAGCTGGTGCAGACTTTCTTATGAGGTGACCGGGGATGGCAGAGTCAGGACAACGC